>JAPUKZ010000438.1 GCA_027295405.1 Gammaproteobacteria bacterium | reverse complement strand
TTTTGAGGTATTCAGCCGGCTCAGTTACACCCGTGGAGAAGATGACAACCACACCTGGAACGATCTGCGTGTGCTGACCCTGGGTGGCAGCTGGTATTACCGGCAAATTCGTGGTTCGGTCAACCTGTTGCTGGCGGAGACCCGGCGCGATATAGCGGGTGAGGGCACGGGCAATGCCATAACCGCCCGCATTCAATACCTGTTTTAGCTCGGGACGTGCAGGTGGGCCGGGCCGCGCAGGCTATCTCGGCTAGGACAACCAGCGTCCGATTGGGGTCCATACCCACAGAATTTTCATGAATTTCTTCATGCCTTCAGCGCTCTTGGCGCTGAAGGGGTAGGCGTTGGGCATCTTGCCTCCGCGCTTTTCAATGACGATGGGCATTTCATGGCAGTAGCCCTTTAGCCCTTTCTCGCCGTTGACCTGCCCCACACCACTGTTCTTCCTGCCGCCAAAAGGCGCGGCGGGAATGCCGTAGCTGAGCGCCATGTCGTTGACTGAGCAGGAACCGGTGTCGATCTGCAGGGCCAGGTTGAAGCCTTTCTCCTTGTCCTTTGTCCAGACGTTGCCATTGAGCCCGTACTCGGAGTCATTGGCCAGGCGAATGGCCTCTGCCTCGTCGCGTACCTTCTGGATGCACAGGATAGGGCCGAAGGTTTCCTCGACCATAATCTCCATGTCGTTGTTGACCTCGGTCAACACCGTGGGCAGGTAGTACAGGCCCTTGAGGTCGGGGTTGCGCTGGCCGCCCATGTGTACGGTGGCGCCCTGGGCCTTGGCTCCATCCACATGGCGCTCGATAATATCCATTTGCCGGTCCCAGAATACGGCGCCGATACACTCGTCAAAACCGTGCTCTGTGCCCTGCTTCAGATCTTTACCGCGCTCCAGAACTTTTTGCAGGAATTCGTCATAGACCGACTCCACCACGTAGATGCGCTCGGTGCCACAGCAGTAGTGGCCAGTGTTCATGCAGGAGCCCAGCCAGGCGCCGTCGGCGGCGCGGTCCAGGTCGGCATCTGCACACACGATCATGGCGTCGTTGCCGCCCAGTTCCAGGGTCACGGGGAGCAACTGGCGGGCGCAGCTTTCAGCGACCTTGCGGCCGGTGGCAACACTGCCGGTGAAAGACACCTTGTCTACCCCACCCTCGACAATGGCGGCGCCGGTTTCACCGTCGCCCAGCAAGACTTGCAACAGCCCATCCGGCAGGCCTGCTTCCCGGAAAATAGTTTCAGCCAGCTGTGCTGAAAACGGCGTTACCTCGGAACCCTTGGCGACCACCGCGTTGCCCGCCATCAGGGCCTGGGCCGCCTGGTTCATGACCAGCACGAAGGGGCCGTTCCAGGGGGTGATCAGGCCGATCACTCCCAGCGGCTTGTAGGTGATGCGCAGTTCCTTGGCCAAACCCAGCACGCCGTGCACCTTGCGTTTGTGCGGCTTGAGGAATTTGGGGGCGTTCTTGGCGTAGTAGCACAGGGAATCGGCAACTGAAAAAACCTCCATGCTGAGTGCGTCGGTGCGCGCCTTGCCGGTCTCCGCAACCACGGTCTCGATAATCTCATCGGTCTTTTCCAGCACGATTTTCAGTGCCTTTTCCAGAATTTTTGCCCGCTCCTTTAAAGACACGGCGGCCCAGGCAGGCTGCGCCGCGCGGGCTTTGGCAATGGCTTTCACCACATCCTCTTTATTGGCACAGATCAGTTCACCGGTTTCTTCCAGGGTGATCGGGCTACGCAATTGCAGGTGGCGACGGGAGTCTGTAGTTTCAATCGGCTCGTAGATGGACATGGGATGTTCCCCGACTCTTTTTTAACGCTGGCCGGTTAAACTAATGGCCATTAGTTTCCTTGTCAATGTCCGCTGGGGCCGCCGCGAATGGCAAAGACGCTTAGCATGCCGCATAGTACAGTTGAGTGAACCGGGGGCTAGTGATGCTGTTAATGCCGATGCAGTTAATGTCGATAGCTACCGGTGTTTTTTTAATGCTGTGCTCGCTGTACATACTGGCAAAACCGGGCGAGTTCATGGGTTTTTCCCAGCGCCTGCTGGGGGGCAAACTGCGCTATCTCGCGGCTCTGCTGCGCCTGTTGATTGGCGTAGTATTTTTGGCTACAGCCGCGGTCAGTCGCTATCCACTGGTGTTCGAGGTGCTGGGCTGGCTGTTCGTGTTGGGCGGGCTGCTGCTGGTGGTCTGGCCGCCTGTGCCCCTGGCGCGGATAGTGGGTCTTATTGATCGACTACCGCTGTGGCTGGTGCGCATGATCTCGCCACTGATCTTTTTGTTTGGCGCCTTTATCTTCTACAGCTTTACCTGAACCGGCCGGCAGGGCATTATTGCCGGCTGTCTTGCTGGGTTGGTTTTACATGTCATCCGGGCCTCTACTTATATTGGCGGGGTATTCCGCCGCCATTATTGCCGCCTCATTGTTGGGGGGCTGGCTGCCGTCACTGGTAAAAATGACTCACACCCGTACCCAGGTGGCCATGAGTTTTGTGGCCGGGCTGATGCTGGGTGTGGCTTTGTACCACCTGTTGCCCCATGCCATCGCCCAGGTGGGTGGTCCCGACGCGATTGATACCGTGGTGTGGTGGGTAATGGCCGGACTTATATTGATGTTGTTATTGCTGCGCAGCTTCCACTTTCACCAGCACGATTTCAGTGCCGAGGAAGATGATCACCACGATCACCAGGAACATGGTCACCCGCATGGTCACGGCGCACAGTCTCTGAGTTGGTTGGGCATGGCCATCGGCTTGAGTTTGCACACATTGGTGGATGGGGTTGCCCTGGGCGCGAGCATTAAGGCGGAATGGTCGGCCGATTCCGGTGCTACTTTTGTGGGTTTGGGGGTGCTGCTGGCGATTCTGTTGCACAAACCGCTGGACGCACTTTCCATTACCACCCTGATGAAAGCCGATGGTTGGAGCAGCCGTGCGCGCACCAGCACCAATATCAGCTTCTCCCTGATGTGTCCGCTGGGGGCACTGTTGTTTTTTTGGGGTGTGGGGTTTGTGGGGGGCCTGCGCGAGTTGGTTATTGGTTGTGCGCTGGCTTTTTCCGCGGGAGTATTTCTGTGTATCTCCCTCAGTGACTTGTTGCCCGAGGTGCATTTCCACAGTCACGACAGGGGCAAACTGACGTGTTCGTTCCTGCTCGGTATCGGCCTGGCCTATGCCCTTGGCTACGCTGAACCCGACATGACCCATGCGCTGGAGGCTTTACCATGAGCTGGAGGCCCTGCCATGAGTAAACCCAAGCGCATTATTTACCCGCCCATCTGGTTGGTGATTGGCCTGATCACGATATTTTGCCTGGACGAGTTCTTGCCGCTGGCGCGATTTACCGGCAAGTTTGGTTGGTACCTGGGCGGGTTTGCGATTGTGGTGGGCCTGATTCTGCTGGTGCACGCCGGTGGCATGTTCAAGGCGGCAGACACCGATCTGGTGCCATTTCAGAATGTAAACACCCTGGTCACCGACGGTGTTTACCGGGTTACCCGCAATCCCATGTACCTGGGAATGACCCTGGTGTTGCTGGGGACCGCGATCACAGTGGGAGCATTTTCGGCCCTGTTTGTGGCGCCGGTGTTCATGCTGATTATTCAGAGGCGCTTTATCAAGCCGGAAGAGGCGATGTTGCGCGAACTGTTTGGCGAGCAGTTCGACGTGTACTGCGGCACCGTGCGGCGCTGGCTATAGGGCGCTGCTATTTGCGCTGCTGTTTGCGCTCCAGTGCCGCGACCAGCGGCAGGGCCATGGAGGGGTAGTCGGTGATTATGCTGTCAATTTTGAGCCGGAACAGGTTCTTGATGGCGGTGGCATCATTCACCGTCCAGGCACTGATGTGAATCTTCTGCCGGTGTAGACTCCGGACCAGCCAGGGGTTGCCGGCGGTAGCCCATGCGGCGATCAGGTGACTACAATCGCATTCCTTCAGGGTATCGGTGGGATCCGGGTACATGGACACCAGGCCGGTGTCCAGATCGGGAATGATCTGTTTCATGGCCAGTATCATGGAAGGCTCTGAGGAGGTAACAATGCAACCCTCATGGTCGTCCGCCAGCCATTCCGCCAGGGCTGCCACCAGATTTTCGTTATAGCTCTGCCGGCCCCCTTTGAGTTCCAGTTGCCAGGTTTCGATTTCCGGTACCGCCTGGTACAGCGCGTGCAGGGTGGGTATACCGGTTTGCTTTTTACTCGGCCAGGGAGGCCCGCTGCCACGGGCGTCCAGCTTGGCCAGTTCCTTGGCGGTTAAGTCCAGGACGGTGCCGCGAACCCTGGCCGTGCGTTTCAGGCGATCATCGTGGATCACCACCAGCTCCAGATCCTTGGACAGGCGCAGGTCAATTTCCAGGTGGCGCACCCCCCGTGCCACCGCGTGCTTGCAACCGGCGATGGTGTTTTCCGGCGCTTCGCCCTGGGCGCCGCGGTGGCCGTAGACAATCATGGTGGATTCCTCGTCGGTATGCTGAAGTCATCTAACATAGCAGAATTCCGGCTGTGGAATGTTAATCGATGTGTCCCCGGCCAATGCTTGCGGTTTCTCGTGCGGAGTACAGGTAGTCGCGCAAGATACTAGCGCCCAGCCTGTGCAAATCGTGAAAAATCCTGCAAGCCTAGAATTTGTATTGGTTTTGGCGACCAGATTTATGTAGCTTTACCACCCATGGATGAAGATTCTGAAAACACTAACAGCCAGTCCATTTGGGACCAGGGCTACTCCGAGGGAGAATGGCTGCCGGCAGACAAATTTCGAGGCCCCAGGCTAGCCCTGGTCGGCTTTGCACTGGTGGCTGTGGTTGCCGCTGGTGGCTGGTGGGTATGGCGTTCACTGGCACCGATTGACCACCGGATTCTGGCCAGGGAGATCCTGGTTGAAGGTGACCACCGGTTCCCGGTTGGTGAGCTAAAAGTTGAAGAAACGCCGAATGAAGCAGAAATTCGTGGGTTGCTCTGGAAAAGCTACCTTCAGTCGAGCCAATCCGCCTCTGCGCGTGCGCAATTAGAGACCGCGTTTGAGCTTGGAGACGACGAGCAGCCTTTACTGCTGGCACTGACCACGGAGCTAATCAAACCGCAGACCTGGTTGTTGAAGGGTGAACTGGAGTTGGCGCGCGGCGCTTACGAGAGAGCTCAGGCAGCCTTCGAACATGCGGTGGAGATGGGCCCGAACAATATCTACGCTCTGTCAGGCCTGGTGCGGGTACTCCTGGTCACCAATCAACTGGAGGCTGCCAGAGAGCCGGTTAATACTTTGACGCAGCGGTTTCCGACGCACCCTGGTGGCGCCTATGTGCGCGCGCTGTATGCTAAGCAACGCGGGGACTATGAGCTGGCGCTGGATGCGCTGGGGATAGTCCTCAACCACGAATCCAGTCACGCGAAGAGCCTTTTACTGCTGGGTGAAGTGCAGCTGGCCATGGGTAACCATGAGCAAGCCCTACTCAATCTGAGCCATTTTCACCGGCTGGACCCTGGCAGCGTGCCGGGGCGCAAGTTCCTGGCCAGAGCCTTCATCGACAGCGGCCAGCCTGAGCGCGCCGTGGAACTACTGAAACCCCTGGTCAGCGACGTACGCAAAGATTCGGAGATCGCCTCAATTCTTGTCACGGCCTATGACCAGATAAGAAACAGGTTCCAGGTCCAGGCCAGTCAAGCCCTTCCAGGCAAACTGGATAGGGATGGAAACACCAGCGGTATGGCGCAAGAACATGTTGGCAGTGATGAGATTCAGGCGGCTATCGCCAAGTTGAGGTTGGCGGTGAATAAAAAACCGGAACCGTTGCCAGGCCGGGTTTTGTTGGCGCTGGCCCTCCTGCGCAGCGGGCAAACCGATGAGGCTTTCGCGGTCACCCAATCTCTGCTGTTGGCTGAGCCGCAAGATGCCCGGGTGCAGTACCTGCATGGCACGGTCATGGAGCTGCGGGGTGATTTGGCTACAGCCACCGAGCATTATGAGCGGGCACTGGAACTGGATGCTGATTTTCATGCAGCGGAGCTGGCCCTGCCCCCTTTGATAAAACAGGAGAGCAATATCCCGGACGCCATCAAGCGGCTCGAGGAAGCGCGACGGCAGAATGAAACCGCACTTGAACCGCGCCTGTTGCTGGCAGATATCTACCTGCAGCGACGCAGCGTTGGCAATGCGCTGACGGTTAGCCGCGAAATTGTGAAACTAGCGCCCGATTACCTCGTTGGTAACTACCTGCTGGCCAACGCCCTCATCCTGGCGGGCGACGCAGGCTCTGGGATGCAAATGATAGAGCAGCTGGAAAAGATTTCCAGGGATAGTCAGCGGCGCAAGTGGAGAATCGTAGAGGCCTACGAATGGGTGGGTGATCAGAAGGCAGTACAAGCCGCCCTCTACGAGATTTTGGCAGCCAATGACCGCAACCCGCAGGCCCTGGTAAAATTGGCGTTGTTAGAGCGAGACAATGGCAATACACAATCTGCGAAAGCGCTGGCAAAGCGGCTAAAACAACACCATCCCACATTGAGCATGGGCTACCTGATACAGGGGCAACTGGCCATCGACGCGGGTAATTATCGCAATGCCGAGGATTTGCTGGAGCAGGCGTTTCAGGTGGGCGCTCATTCGATTACCGTGTGCCGCTGGACTATGACTGCACCAGAGGCTGGACAGCGAGAACAGGCGGAAAAAGTGATGCTTGACTGGTTGGCTGAAAATTCAGACGGGGATGCTACTGGCGCGGCGCTCGCCGGCGAGTCAGAAAGGAATAAAGAGTTGGGCCGTGCTATCGAGCAATACCAGTGGGTGGTTGAGCGGGAGCCGAATAATCTCCCGGTTTTGGTGTTACTGGCTGAGGCCTACCGGGCGGCAGGTGACCGGCGCGACATCAAAATTATGCGGCAGGTTGTCCGCCAGGCCCCGGAAAAGGGCACATACCGCTATCATCTGGCGGTTGCCCTCAGTGAAAACGGCGCGCTTGTCGAAGCGCAGTTGATACTGAGGGAATTGCTAGCCTCACGTATTCTGTTCGATGAGCGCGCCGCTGCCAGGGCACTGCTGAAGCGGCTGGAGACCTGAGCGAGCGCAGCTAACATCGGCCGCACATCCGAGCGCTGGCGGGATTGCAAGGCCTCACCCAAACTAAAAATCAGGCCTGTGCAAACCGTAATAAACCCCACAAACCCTGAATTATTAATGGTTTAGGATGCGAGATTTATGTACCTTACCTACCCATGAATAACGACCCCAGAAACATCACCAGCGACAATATCTGGGATCAGAACCAGGATGAGTTCGAAGAGTACGACGATTGGCCGCCGCCGGACGCATTTCGCGGTATCAAGCTTGCCCTGACGGGGTTTTTGCTGGTGGTTGTAATTGCCGCCGGGGGCTGGTGGGCGTGGCACACACTGGTACTCGTGGACTACCGGGAGTTGGCCCGGGACTACGTCGCCGAGGGTGATTACCAGACAGCGGTTATTGAATTGAAACAACTGATCACGGAAGATCCGGCCGACGCGGAGATGCACTGGTTGCTGGGGAGCAGTTACCTGCAACTGGATCAGCCCGCCCTCGCGCGACCCCAATTGCAGGCGGCATTTGACCTGGGCTATTTTGAGCAGCCCCTTTTGCTGGCGTTGACGCGAGCAAACTTGCGGGATGGGGAATATGAGGCCGCGATGAAACTGGCGCGGGAGTGGTCCGATGCCGACTCGGCGCAGGCGTCTGCCGAGTGGAAGTTACTGTATGGGCGTGCCTTGGTGAACCTGGGCCGGCGCGAGCAGGCGGTGAACGCCTTTGTAAAGGTACTGCAGTTGGATGCTGGAAATTTGTATGCCAAGCGAGCGCTGGCCTACACCGGGATTGGGCCTGATCTTTCCGCCTGGGTCGATAGTGACATCGATAGCGCGCTGTCCACCGGGCTCGATCAGCCGGAGACCTGGTTATTGAAAGGTGAGCTGGCGTTGTCGCAGGGCAACTACGAGCAGGCCCGGGCTGCCTTCGAAAAAGCCGGGGAACTGGGGCCGAACAATGCTTACGCCCGGTCGGGCCTGGTTCGGGTACTGCTGGTGTCCGATCAACTGGAAGCTGCCCGGGAGCCGGTTAGGGTACTGACGCAGCGCTTTCCCACCGACCCGGGTGGCGCCTATGTGCGCGCCCTCTACGCCAAAGAACACGGAGAATACGAGCTGGCATTGGATGCACTGGAGATTGTGATCAGCCACGATCCCTATCACGCGATGAGTTTGTTGCTACTGGGAGAAGTGCAGCAGGTGATGGGCAAGCATGAGCAAGCCGTGCTCAACCTGAGCCGCTTTCACCGGCTGGTACCGGATAGCGTGGTGGGGCGCAAGCGGCTGGCGGAAGCGCTGTTGGAGAGTGGTCAACCTGACCGCGCGCTGAAGTTACTGGAAGCCGATAAAGGCAGCGTGTTTAAGGATCCTGAATATGCAACGCTGCTGGCCAGAGCTGCTGCCGAAGCGGATGAACAGGGTAGTGTGCCGGTCGATAAATCCGCGCCCGGCGAATTGGTTAGCGAATGAAGCGGCCTTGCCTACGGTAATTAGTTCGCCCTGTTATCCCCCAGTTTGTCCTGTCGCGGTGCCTATTCTAAGGTGAGATAGACGAATCCCAGGATGAGACGGTGATCAACAAAAAGTTAGCGCTCACTTTCATATTTTTCACGGTACTCCTGGACTCCGTTGGTTTCGGTATCATCCTGCCGGTGCTGCCGCAGCTGATCATGACGGTTACCGGGGAATCCCTGAGCAAGGCCGCTATTTACGGGGGCTGGTTACTGTTTCTGTACGCCCTGATGCAGTTTTTCTCCGCACCGTTAATGGGCAACCTGTCGGACCGTTTCGGGCGGCGCCCGGTTTTATTGTGCTCGCTGCTGGCCTTTGGCCTCAACTACCTGTTGATGGGTTGGGCGCCCAGCCTGGGTTGGTTGATTCTGGGCCGGCTTATAGCGGGCTGTGCCTCTTCTACCTACGCCATCGCCAATGCCTACATCGCCGATGTGTTCGAACCAGCTGACCGGGCCAAGAATTTTGCGCTGATGGGCGCGGCTTTTGGTGGGGGTTTCATACTGGGCCCGGTATTGGGGGGATTTCTCGGTGAACTTGGCCCCCGTGTTCCTTTCTATGCGACCGCCTGGTTGGCCCTGGCCAACGTGTTGTTTGGCTTTCTGGCGCTGCCGGAAACCCTGGCCAGGGAAAACCGCCGCAAGTTTGACTGGCGTCGCGCCAATCCCCTGGGGGCCTTTGCCCACCTGCGCCGCTATCCAGTCGTTTTAGGGTTGGTAACTGCTTACTTCTTTTTCCTTGTCGCGCACATGTCACTGCCGGCGGTGTGGTCCTATTACGCCATTGCGCGGTTCAACTGGAGCGAGAGCCAGATAGGACTTTCCCTGGGATTTGTCGGTGTCATGATGATGATTGCCCAGGCTTTTCTCATCCGCCTGGTCATTAACCGCCACGGCTCGGTGATTACCGCCTACCTGGGTTTATGTGGTGCCACCATCAGCTTCCTCGGCTATGCCTTTGTTACCCAGGCCTGGATGGTGTACATCTTCCTGCTGATTGGGGCCGCCCAGGGCTTCCTTGGCCCGGCGGTTCAGGGTTTGATGTCGGCGCGTACACCGGCCAACGCCCAGGGCGAACTGCAGGGGGCGCTGGGCAGCGTGGCCAGCCTGGCCGCCATCATCTCGCCGCCGCTGATGACGCAGCTGTTTGGCTATTTCACCAGTGCGACAGCACCGGTCTACTTTCCGGGCGCGAGCTACCTGTTGGCAGCCGTATTGTGCGTGTTTAGCCTGGTGCTGTTTGTGCCGCAGTTGCGTATGGCGACAGCGGTTAAAGACCCGCGGGACGGGGATTCGAGAGTTTGAATTTCCCTCAGTGGTAGAGCCCCTGCAGGCTGCAGTGGGAATCTAGTACGTGGTGGTGGCCGCTCGGGTTGAATTTTACATCTTCTCTATTGATGCACTTCTATATAACTAATTGAAATAAAGGAATTCCCAGGATCCGCCCGCTGCGATTGATCTATTTATGAGCAAAAAAACGCGGATCAATGTGTCAGGATATTTTACACTTTTA
>JAPUKZ010000437.1 GCA_027295405.1 Gammaproteobacteria bacterium | reverse complement strand
TGCCAGCGGCGTGCGCTGGGTGATTCCCGGTGATTACGCCCGGGTGTTGGAGGACGGTACCGCCGAGTTGCTGGGGCGCGGTTCCGTGTCTATCAACTCCGGTGGTGAGAAGATCTTCCCGGAAGAGGTGGAGGCTGCACTCAAGGCGCACCCGGATATTTATGATGCGGGTGTAGTGGGGCTACCGGATGAGCGTTTCGGCGCCCGGGTCGTGGCGATCATCCAGACCCGTCAGGGGCAGACTCTTGAGCTGGAAGACGTGTCGGAGTTCTGTCGCACGAAAATTGCGGCTTACAAGTGCCCGCGGGAACTGTTACATGCTGACGCCATTCCACGCACGCCGGTGCACAAACCCGACTATCGCAAACTGAAGGCATTCGCAGAAGCCAATACGCGGGCCTGAGAAATCCTTACTGGGCGGAGGTCAGCCCCGCACGCTCATCATCACCGTTCTTTGCCTGCTCGCGAGCGAGTGAGTAGTAGTGGTCGGCCAGCACCTCGTGGCCTATGCGTTCAGCCGTGTGTGCTACACCCAACAACGCATTCAGGCGCCTGGGTGAGCTTGCCAGTACACTCCGGTAATTCTCCAGCGCCTCGTAGTAGGCCCCGGTCTGGTACAGCATGTCTGCGTACAACTCTCTTGCTGGCAGTACTTCACCGGGAGTCACCGGGTGTTTGTCGACCGCGTCCTCGCGATCCGCCGCGGCTTCCGCCAGCCGCAAGGCCGTTGCCGTATCCCCTTCGGCCAGGTTGATCCACGATGAAACGGCATCCACGTGTACCTGTAGCTCCTCGCGCCAATAGGGCAACAGGTCCTCCGGAGCCGCTGCCTGCAAGTTGATTATAGTGTCGAGTTCAACCCGCGCCTGGTCGATCTTGCCGGCACGCGCCGCGCCAATGCCGCGGGCGAAATAGTGGATGGACTGTGCCCAGCCGAAGTCTTCCCAGGCAAAGTCTTCCCGCACCAGTTGCAGGTTCGCCGCCTCTTCCCACTGGCGCCGTTCGAGTACGTACCGCGCCGGGGCGGATGCGTAGGTGTAGGCGACCTTGAAGTTTTCGGTGTCGGTTCTGTCGATGGCGCCAAGCGTCTCCAGCAACTCCTTCGCCTCTTCATCACGCGCGGTCTGCAACATGGCATAGATCAGGTAGTCCATGCTGTGCAGGCCCTCGTCATAGTGGCCGGGCAGGTCTGCGCGCACGGTGTAGTCCGCTGCTGATTGTGTCGAATTGTGGTTTGATGACAGGGACTGATCCCACAGTCCCAACCGGGTATAGATATGGGATGGCATATGCTGTGCGTGTGCGGAGTCCGGCGCGGCAGCTGCATAGGTGTTGGCCGCATCCAGTGCCAGGTGCGCCAGCCCCGGATAATCATAACTGTGTATCTGGTAGTGGAGGACGCCGGGGTGGGTGGGCTGTGAATTGCCCACCCAGTTCAGCAAGCCCGCCGCCTTGAACTGATGCGCGTATTCCTTGTCGTGCGGATCTGCTGTCGCCAGCAACGCCAGGGCATAGAACACCGCCGCTTCCGGATCGTCGAGGTTGTTGGCATACAGCTCACTCATGCGCTTTTCATGCGCGCGGGCCCGCTCCAGGTGAGTCGCCGTTTTATAGCGGGAGAAAAAAGCGGTGATGGCGCGGAGATAGGCCATCTCTCGCGGGCTTGCCTCCAGCGACTGGGCGCGGGCGAGCAAGCTGACGCCTTTCTTAAGATCCGCTTGACTCGGCGGCGCCCACAGCGGATGCCATAGGCTCATGGCGGCCCCCCAGTAGCCGATCACACAGTCTGGATCCTGTTCGATAATTTCGTCGAATTGCCGTGCCGTCTCCAGGTATTCGAAAGAATGTAGTTGTGTTACAGCGAGATCTATCTGCGGCTGCACTGCGCTCTGGCAGGAGTTTTCGAAACTGACCAGGGTCGATTCGGGCTCAGGGGAACAGGACACCCAGGAGACAAGAAAGTATAAAACCACGCCGCTGACGAGCAATTTCTTAACGGTCATTCAAACCTCCGCTGATCTGTTTGTTTTTATGGCGGAAGTGCAGGATATCACAGCTGCCAGAGCCAGGGGTTTTGTGAAAGCCTGTTCCCATGGCAGACTGCGCTGTCTTGTTTCCCAAAGAGCCGTCTGATGTCTGGACCAAACACCAGGATCTTGACCCCAATCCTCCTTGCCCTGCTGCAGGCCTGTAGTCCCGTCGAGGATCCCACCCTGTTGCCGGCCTTTGACCCGGCCACAGCGAAGCCGCCGCCGGCCAAGCCTGCGGTGGCGAATAACCCGTTGCGCAACCTGCTCTGGGGCGACCTGCACATTCACACCAGCTACTCCACGGATGCCTATACCATGGGTGTGCGGGCGACACCGGACGATGCCTATGTTTTCACCCGGGGTGGCACCATAGAGCACGGCGCCGGCTATGCCATACGCATCGACCGACCGCTGGATTTTGCGGCGGTAACCGACCACGCGGAGTATATGGGAACGGCGCGCCTGGACGAGACCGTACTGGTGCTGGAAGCGAGGAGCCTGCGAGATCGTCTGCTCAATGATGGTCCGCTGCTGAATACCATCGCCTTTATCCGCTCTACCATGCCGATTGCCGGCGGCGACTTGTCAGCCGGAACGCCCGAGGTGACCCAGGTGGGCATGGATGCCTGGCAACTGATGATCGACACCGCCCAGCGACACAATGAACCGGGTGTGTTCACCACCCTGGTGGGCTATGAATGGACGTCCATGCCGGGCTCCCAGAACCTGCACCGCAACGTGATCTACCGGGATACCAATGTGCCGCAGATTCCGTTCAGCTCGCTGGATTCGGATAACCCGGAGGATCTGTGGGATGCCCTGGACGCCCAGCGGGAAGAGGGCAAGCGGGTGTTGGCCATTCCCCACAACGGCAATCTCTCCAACGGCCTGATGTACGCTCGCCTGCAATTCGACGGCAGCGCCATGGATAATGACTACGCCCGGCAGCGCCTGCGCAATGAGCCCATCAGTGAAATCCTGCAGATCAAGGGCAGCTCGGAGACCCACCCCCTGCTTTCGCCGGAGGATGAATTCGCCGATTTCGAACTGGTAACTGAACAACTCAGTGCCGCGGGTGACTTCAGTGAACCCCGCGGCAGTTATGCCCGCGACGCCCTGCGTACGGGACTGGAGATGTCTCACAATGAAGGCTTTAACCCCTACCGCTTCGGTGTCATCGGCAGTAGCGACAGCCATAATGCCAGCACGTCCGTGGAAGAGGATAATCATCACGGCAAGCTTCCGCTCATGGATGGAACCGCTGCCCTGCGACTGGGCGAGGCACTGTTAATGCCCGACAAGTACCTGCGGCAGCGACGCTGGGGTGCCGCCGGACTGGCGGCGGTGTGGGCGCAGGAAAATACCCGGGAATCCATATTCGATGCGCTGCTGCGGCGGGAAACCTACGCGACCTCCGGGCCGAGAATCAGCCTGCGCTTTTTTGGCAGCTTTGACTATGAAGCGTCGATGATGGAGGGCACGGAGTTGTTGTCAGTGGCCTATGAACTCGGCGTACCCATGGGGGGAGAGCTGCCCCTGGCCGTTGCTGGAAAATCACCCCGTTTCACCCTGTGGGTGGCGAAGGACCCGGAAGGGGCCAACCTGGATCGCCTGCAGGTGATCAAGGGCTGGGTGGATAGTGCCGGTGTCAGCCATGAAAAAATCTATAAGCTGGCGGCTAGCCACAGCAATGCCATTGGCAGTGAACAGTTGGCCGCCTTCTGGGAGGATCCGGATTTTGACCCTGCCGAGGAGGCTTTTTACTATGCTCGTGCCATTGAAATCCCGACGCCGCGCTGGTCTACCTATGACGCCATGCGCCTGGGTATAGCGGCGCCAGAACCTACCAGTTTGCAGGAGCGGGCGATCAGTTCCGCCATTTGGTATCGAGGGGAGTAGAGGCTATGGACAAAGTTGTTGTTGAGAAACAGGGGCGCATCACCACGGTGATTATCAATCGGCCGGAGGTGCGCAATGCGGTTGATGGTGAAACAGCGGCCTTGCTGGCGCAGGCGTTTCGTGAATTCGACGCCGACCCGGATGCCGATGTGGCGATACTCACCGGCACGGGCGGGTACTTCTGTGCCGGTGCAGACCTCAAGGCGGTAGCCAGTGAGAAAGCTGCCAACAGGCTTGACCCTGAAGGCGATGGCCCCATGGGACCCAGCCGTATGCAGTTGGCCAAGCCGGTGATCGCCGCCGTCGCCGGTCCCGCGGTGGCCGGTGGCCTGGAGCTGGCTTTGTGGTGTGACCTGCGGGTTGCAGAGGAAAGTGCTGTTTTTGGAGTGTATTGTCGGCGCTGGGGAGTGCCCCTGATCGATGGGGGTACGGTGCGCTTGCCCCGCCTGATCGGCCACAGTCGCGCCATGGATATGATTCTCACGGGTCGTGCGGTCCCGGCGCGGGAAGCCCTGGATATGGGTCTGGCCAACCGGGTAGTGGCCGATGGAACGGCGCGGGCCGCGGCGGAAACACTGGCCGGGGAAATCAGTCGGTTTCCCCAGTTGTGTATGCGCAATGACAGACTCAGCGCCTGCGAACAGTGGGGTATGCAATTCGATGCCGCCATGGACAATGAATTCCGGCGTGGATTAGCAGTGGTGCAATCCGGCGAGACGGTGGCGGGTGCCGGGCGTTTCGCCGGTGGTGCCGGTCGTCACGGTTCTTTTGCCGATTCCTCCGGAGATACATCGTGAGTTCAAATGCCCAGCCGCTGGTTAGCGCAGCGCAACTGCTCGCCCGATCCGACGATGTGCGTGTGGTCGATTGCCGCTTCTCCCTCACCGATGCAGATGCCGGTGAGGAACAATATCGCCAGTCGCACATCCCCGGTGCGCTGTACCTGCACCTGCAGCG
>JAPUKZ010000436.1 GCA_027295405.1 Gammaproteobacteria bacterium | reverse complement strand
AGGTAATCCGCCTGCGTCGGCATCTCCGCCAGGGCATGGCGGGTAATCCGTTCATAGTGCTGCACAAAGCGCTGAATTTCAGGCCTGGACATAACACGCCCTCCCTCTCCGCGCTCGGCAAGCTTTAATTCCTGCAGGCAGCGCCATTCAAGGACCTGTTCCATGGAGGGCGCCTTGAGCATTACCAGTGCGTCCAGGCGCTGGAATAATTCGGTATATTCCCCCGCAAGACAGCTGTTAACGTAAGCCCGCCACCTACCATCAACATCTTCTTCAGTTTCCAGAGCGTTCACCGGCAATTCCAGACCCGACTCTGCCACTGCCCTGCAACCCACACACCAGCCCTCAAGGAAGATGATATCCAGTTCCCCACCAACTCGGGGCCAGACAGATGCGGGTTCACAATCATCCGTGGCCTTGTTGAAACGGGGCAGGCTGACCGGTTCAGCCGCCGCCAAGCTGTCCAGGGTCTGCGTCAACAGCTCGATATCGTGAGTACCCGGCACGCCGCGAGTGATCAATAGCGGATGAACCTCCTTCACCAGTTGTCGCCGCCTGGCCCGGCTGAAATAGAAGTCGTCCAGCGACAGGGTCAGCGCCCGCCAATTCTTTTGCACCAGCAATAATTCCAGTACCCGGCACAGTGTTGTCTTGCCAGTACCCTGGGCACCGTGAACCCCCACCAACAGGGGCCGACCCGGTTCTCGCCGGAGCCGGCAGAGCCACTCCGCCAGGGGCGCCAACCAGGTCTCCACCAGCTGCCGGTAAGAGGCCGGCAGGGCCTCCTCCGCGAGTAGCTGCTCCAGCTTGGTATTCCACACATTTTTCACGCCTTTCATACCCTTCATGATATCAAGCTCAAGTTCCCCGCCAAGTCCCGATGCTCGCGGGCAGCCACCGGCTTTTGTTTTCCACAATCGCGGCATACACTGGCGGCTGTTGCCCAGAGCACCGAGGTTTTCATGAACCGCGCCCGGGACAGAGTAGTTTGAGTGCTGTCGCACTTCACCAGGTCGGCAAGGACTATGCCGGGACTGTCGTGCTTTCCAATATCACCGCCAGCCTGCCGGCGGATACGATTATCGCCCTGATCGGTCGCAGCGGCTGTGGAAAATCTACCCTTTTGCGCATGATCAACGGGCTGGTTGTGCCCGATCGCGGTCAACTCGATGTGCTGGGACAGGCGATTGATTACAATTCACTGACCGCACTGCGCCGGCGTATCGGCTACGCGGTACAGGGCTCAGGCCTGTTTCCGCATTTATCGGTCGCCGCGAATATTACGCTTCCGGCCACCCTGGAAAAGTGGCCACAGGAGCGCAGCACAACACGTTTGCACCAACTGTTGGATATGATGCAGTTGGACAGGGACCTCGCCCCGCGTTACCCACAGGAACTCAGCGGCGGCCAACAGCAACGGGTGGGCCTGGCCCGCGCACTGATGCTGAATCCTCCGCTGCTGTTACTCGACGAGCCTTTTGCAGCACTGGACCCGCTGACGCGGCTCGACCTGCATGAGCAGCTCTTGCAACTGCAAGCGCTGGAACCACGGACCATGCTACTGGTCACCCACGATATGCGTGAAGCATTGAAGCTGGCTGACAGCATAGTGGTGATGGACGGCGGACAGTTCGTATTCCAGAGCAGCACTGTGGAGTTGCGCGCTCGGTATCCCGAGTTGGAGGCAGAGCAACTGCTGTTGAGGCTGCTGGAGAGTGCCCCATGAGTCGCCCGGCGCTGTTGTGTCTGCTGTTGCTGAGCTTCGCCGCTACCGCGGCGGCAGAACCCCTGCGAGTCGGCTCCAAGACTTTCACCGAGAGCTATGTGCTGGCGGAACTCGCCGCCCAGAAGATGGAACTGGCCGGTATCGACGTGGAAATAAAGTCCGGCCTCGGCGGCACGATGTTTGTGTGGGAGGCCTTGCGCAGCGGCGAGATAGACCTGTACCCCGAGTACAGCGGCACACTGGCGCAGACCATATTGCACCGGCCCAGTGCCAGTACCGCGGAATTGGAGTCTGCATTGGCGGAGCAGGGCCTGGAAATCGTCGCCGAACTTGGCTTCAACAATAACTACGCCATCGCCGTCAACGGGGCCCTGGCGCGCGCCCGCGGGCTTACCAGGATCAGTGACCTGCAGTCACAGCCAGACCTGCGGCTGGGGTTTTCACTGGAGTTCCTCAATCGAGCTGATGGCTGGCCGGCCCTGCGCGCCTTTTACGAGCTGCCACAGTCGGTTACCGGGCTGGAACACGCGCTGGCCTACCGCGCCATCGCGGAAGACCAACTCGATGTGACGGATGCGTATAGCACCGACGGTGATCTCGAACAGTTTGACCTGGTGCTGCTGGCAGATGATCGGAATTTCTTTCCACGCTATGACGCCATTTTGCTGGCGCGCAGCGATATCCCCGCCAGCGCACGCAGCGTTCTTGCGGGGCTGAACAACAGCCTGGATGAATCACGCATCCGGCAACTGAACGCCAGGGCGGGCGAGGTGGGCGTGTCGCCACGGTCCGTGGTGTCGACCTACCTGGGACGGGAAACCGGGGATTCGCCGGGGGTTTTGGCATCCGTCGCCCACAACACAGGGGTGCACCTGCAATTGACACTCACGGCGCTGGGGCTTGCCTGCCTGTTCGCCCTGCCGCTGGCGCTGTGGCTCACGGGCTACCCCCGCGCGGCATCAGCCGTGGTTTACCTGGCGGGCCTGTTACAGACAATACCGTCGCTGGCGCTGCTGGCGATGTTGATTCCACTATTGGGCCTGGGCAAAGTACCCGCTATTGTCGCCTTGTTCCTGTACTCGCTGCTGCCCATTATCAGGAACACACTCACCGGCGTCGCCTCGGTAGACCCACTGTTGCGCGAAGTAGCGGAGGGTATGGGCATGAGCCATTGGCAGCGACTTCACCTGGTTGAAATTCCGTTGGCGATGCCCACGATTCTGGCCGGCATAAAAACCGCCGCCATCATCAGCATCGGCACCGCCACCCTGGCCGCCTTTGTCGGTGCCGGCGGCCTCGGCGAGCCCATCGTGACCGGCCTCAGTCTCAACGATCACCAGTTGATATTGCAGGGCGCTATTCCTGCTGCCATGCTGGCCATACTGACCGAATTTCTGTTTGAATGGCTGGAACGGGCGCTACTGCCTCGTTACCTGGGGGGAACACGATGAGCGCCGATTTGCTGCAACGCTTTCAACAGGTGCGCGCCGACTCGGAAAAATTCTGCGAACCCCTTGCGGTTGAAGACTACGGTTTGCAAGCGATGCCGGCGACCAGCCCGCCCAAATGGCACCTGGCCCACAGCAGCTGGTTTTATGAGACCTTTGTGCTGAAAGACCACCTGCGGGAGTATCAGCCATTCGATCCCGCCTTCGAAGTCCTGTTCAACTCCTATTACAACGGCATTGGTGCACAACATCCACGGGCGGAGAGAGGTTTGCTGTCTCGACCCGGCCTGGACGAAGTACGGGCCTACCGTGCCCATGTTACCGATGCTGTCACCGGCTTACTGCAGGACGAAGCACATCCCGAGCAGGCCAGGATCACAGAGCTGGTGACACTGGGCATCCACCACGAGCAGCAACACCAGGAGCTGTTCTTCACCGATATCAAGTACAGTTTCTCACGCAACCCCCTGCTCCCCACCTACTGCGAAACTACCCCGGAGGTCGCATCCAAATTGCGCCCACAGGGCTGGATAGAACATCCCGGTGGTGAAGTGCCGGTGGGACACCACGGTGAGGGATTTTGCTTTGACAATGAAATACCCGCCCACCGTGTTTTGCTGCAGCCCTTTGAGCTGGCTGATCGATTGATCTGCAACAATGAATACCTCGCCTTCATGGCCGACGGCGGCTACCAGCGACCCGAGCTGTGGTTGGCAGACGGCTGGAATGAGTCCTCTGAACAGGGCTGGAA
>JAPUKZ010000435.1 GCA_027295405.1 Gammaproteobacteria bacterium | reverse complement strand
CCTGCTGGTTGGTTCTTGTGCCCATAGCGATGCGGAGCACCCAGGATCGTGCGCCGGCACTGGATACCCGCAGAAGCAACCCGGCAACACCCCCGACAGGGTGACTCCCTGGTTTGCTAATGCGACTCACTTCTAGCGCAGAAAGTTCGGCTGCTTTACGGGGCATTACCTACTCCTCTTATGTAGGCAACAGAGGTTCGAATTCCTCAAATAAGGTTCGATTCTCATCCGGATTTACCCTTCGCCTTGCCTACATAGTCGTGGTGAGATTCCCCAGAATTTGCCCAAAATGGCGGTTCGATTCCCTGATAAACGGTTCGATGAATGATTTTCCATGCCTATTTTGTTGCCTACATAAAAGTTGCTATTGGACAATAATACATACTATAGCCTATTACAAGAATGTTCGCTAAGTTATTGTCAATAAAGGGATTGTTCTACGGGATACTACCGCATAAGTTATACGGACGACAGACTGGCCCACCGCCATATATAAAAAACCTCGGGCAGCACCCGGGGTTTTTTATATAGAGGTACGCCCGGACTTGGTTCAAACCCCAGGGCGTAAAGCGCCCGGTTCGACAAATTGTGAAAATTGGCCGGGGTCGCGCACGACCGCCCCCAGTGCCAGCGAGGACGCCCGGAGGGCGCTAACACGTCGTACGCGACCCCGGCCTGGGTAGCGTCAATCCCTGGCGGTTTGCACCCCCACCCCAGCGCCTCTATTTCAACTTGATTTTGGATATTTCGCCCTTATTATTGGTCCAAGTACCTGTTACGCTACTACTCATTAAAACACGGAGTTTCACCATGCAAGATAAAAGCCTCTACACCGCTGACGTAACGGGCCTTGAATCTGTCCTGTCCACCAACAAGGTGCTCAAAAATACCTACATGCTGCTGGGCATGACGCTGATCTTCAGTAGCCTGACCGCGGGCATTTCCATGGCCATGGGCCTGGGCCATGGCGCCGGACTTATACTCATGCTGGTTGGCTTCGGCCTGCTGTTCGCGGTCCACCGCACCGCCGACAGTAGCACTGGGCTGATCATGGTATTTGCCTTCACCGGTGTCATGGGCGCATCTATTGGACCGATGCTGAATTACTATCTCGCCCTGCCTAACGGTCCCGGTCTGGTCCTGCAGGCACTGGGCGGCACCGCACTGGTGTTCTTTGGCCTCTCAGCCTACGCGCTCACCACCCGCAAGGATTTCTCCTATATGGGTGGTTTCCTGTTCGTGGGGCTGCTGGTCGCGGTGGTCGCCTCCATTGCCAATATCTTTCTCGGCATACCGGCGCTGTCACTGACCATCTCTGCGGCCATCGTCATGATCATGTCCGGACTGATCCTGTTTGATACCAGCCGTATCATCAATGGCGGCGAGACCAATTACATCCGCGCCACTGTGTCTCTGTACCTGGATATCTACAATCTGTTCATCCATTTGTTACATTTGCTCACCGCCCTGTCTGGTGATGACTAACCCCCGCGCTCCCCACTCCCAAGCCCCGGCGTCGCCGGGGCTTTTTGTTTATGTACAGGAAACGGCGGGCCGCGCAGGCCATGTCGCGGTAGCCAGGGAGGGTGCGGCTGGCGTACGCCCGTTGTGAAAATCTCCCTGCTGGTTCTGGCCTCTCCCTACGCCAGCCAATCTGCTGATACCGCCTGGCACTATGCCCAGGCGGCGGCGCACGCCGGTCATGAACTGTACCGTGTGTTTTTCTACCACGAGGCCGTGTACCATGGCAGCCGCCTGAGCGTACCGGCCCAGGATGAAATCGACAGGGTGCAGCGCTGGGCCGAACTGGCGGAACGAAGCGGTGCCGAATTGGTACTGTGCGTTGCCTCAGCCCTGAAGCGCGGTATTCTCGACGACACCGAGGCCAATCGCTACGAACGCGGTGCCCACAGTATTCATCCCGCATTCGTCATTGCCGGATTGGGGCAACTGGTTGATGCCAGTGTCCATTCCGACCGGCTGCTGACTTTCGGCGGCTGATGGTGTCTGGTACGCGCAGGAAAATCCTGTTGCTGTGCCGGCGCGCGCCCTACGCCGGTTATCTGGCCCGGGCGGGGCTGGATGCGGCGCTGGCCGCTGCCGTGTTCGAACAGGACCTGACTGTGCTATTTATGGATGAAGGCATCTGGCAGCTATTGCCCGATCAGCACAGTGCAGAAATCGAGTGCAAGAGTATCGCCAGCACTCTGGATTCAATGCCTTTGTACGATATTGAAAGTTTTTATGTGGATGCCGAGTCACTACGGCTACGTGATGTGGATGCGAAAACCCTGACCAGCAAGACCATCCTGTTGGGCGCTGCAGAGCTGCCCGGGTTCCTCGATAGCTTTGAACAACTCTGGAGCTTTTAGCGTGTTGTTGCACACGGTGAACAAGAGCCCCTACGACTGCGATGCCTTGCGCAGTTGTCTGCGCACCGCCTTGCCCGGCAGCGCCATACTTTTGCTGGAGGACGGTGTATACGCGGCACGTGCCGGTAGCGACGCGGCGGCGAGCATTGCGGGCCTGACCGACGTGCGCTGCTTCGCACTGGAGGCGGATGTTAAAGCCCGCGGCCTGCAACCGTGCCTGGCCCGACACATTGAACTCGCGAACTTTGATGATTTTGTACGCCTGAGCACAGAGTGCCACGCGGTACAGAGTTGGTACTAACGCCGTGTTTGATCGGGAGGGATTCCTGCGCAATCTGGATGACTGGAGTCCGCAAGTCGCGGAGCGGATTGCTGCGGCTGAGGGCATTGAACTAGGTCCCGCCCAGTGGGAAGTGCTTGAACTGTTACGCGCCTACTACAAGCGCTTCGACGCCTCACCGGCGATGCGTGCCCTGGTCAGGTATGCGGGCCAGGAGTTGGGCGCAGACAAGGGCCGCAGCATCTATCTTCTGTCACTGTTTCCCGGCAGCCCGGCCAAGCTGGGCTGTAAAATTGCCGGTCTGCCGAAACCGGACAACTGCCTGTGAACACCGCTTTTCAAGCGCCGGGAGAGGAACAGCCGTTTGCCCGCGACTGGTGGCAAGCCCGTAACCGCGAGCGCAGTTTATCCGTTGCAGGACACTAGCATGCCCCTGACCCGCTTTGCCCCCGAACACTACGCAGACTTGCTGCAGGTCAAGGCGAACAAAATGCAGGCATTGTTCGCGCCTTTTGGCGCGCCGCCGCTGGAAGTCCACAGCTCACCACCAGAGGCTTATCGTATGCGCGCGGAGTTTCGGTTGTGGCACGAGGGCGATGATTTGTACTACGCCATGTTTGACCCGCAGCACCCCAAGACCCCGCTGCGGGTAACGGAGTTTCCAATTGCCTCCACCACGATTCAAGCCGCGATGCCCGAGTTGTTGCGACGGCTGAAAGCGGAGCCGGCATTGCGCCGCAAGCTGTTCCAGGTGGAGTTTCTGTCCAGCCTCAGCGGGCAGTTGCTGATCAGCCTTATTTACCGCCGCCCATTGGCGGAGGACTGGCTGGAGCAGGCACAAGGTCTCGCCGGGGAACTGGGCGTGCAGTTGGTGGGCCGTTCTCGCAAACAAAAGATTGTGGTCGACAAGGACTACATCGAAGAGCAGTTGGAACTGCAGAACCAAACCTGGCACTACCGCCACTATGAACAGGGTTTCACCCAGCCGAACGCCCGGGTGAATATCAAGATGATCGAATGGGCCTGCGCAGTTGCCGCGGAATCTGCAGGTGATTTGCTGGAACTTTACTGCGGCAATGGCAACTTCACGCTGCCCCTGTGCAGGCACTTCGACCGGGTCCTGGCCACTGAAGTTGCCAAGAGTTCGATGGCGGCAGCGCGCTACAACCAACAGTGGAACCGGGTGGAAAACCTGGAATTGGTGCGGCTGTCCGCCGAGGAAGTTTGCCAGGCACTGGCAGGCGAACGCCAGTTCAGGCGGCTGCGGGAATTGCACAAACCCCTGCAGGATTTTAATTTCAGCGCAGTGTTTGTGGACCCGCCCCGGGCTGGGCTGGATGCCGCAACCGAACGACTGGTCTGCGATTTCGACCAGATCTTGTATATCTCCTGCAACCCGCACACGCTGCGGACAAACCTGGAGCACATCTGCCAGAGCCATACCCTGCAGCGCCTTGCCCTGTTCGACCAGTTTCCCTACACCGACCACGTTGAATGCGGCGCCTACTTGAGACGCCGCGAGGAGAGTGAGAATGAGCCTGCTAAACCAGGATGAAATACGCGCAGCGCAAGGACAACTTCCGGACTGGAACTTCGATCAACTCAGCTTGCAGCGGGAGTTCGGCTTTGCAGACTTTGTAGCCGCCTTTGGCTTCATGAGTAAAGTGGCCCTGCTGGCGGAACGGATGAACCATCATCCCGATTGGAGCAATGTCTACAATCGGGTCGATATTCGCTTGACCAGCCATGATACCGGCGGCATTACCGCCAGGGACATCAAGCTGGCCGCCCAGATCGACGCCCTGCTCTGAGAAAGGACGGTAAAGGGGTCTGGTAAAGGGCTCAGACTCGGACCCCGAACTTCAGCAGGGCGCGGCCCAGCACCTCGTCCAGTTGCTCGCGATCGCCGGCTTTGATGGCGATGACAGACAAGCCCTGTTGCTCGAAAATATCCTGCTTTTTCAATTTGATCGCCAGCCGCTCTGCCGGCTCTGGCTCCTCCCAGCACTCGATATAAACGCTGGCGCCAGGCAGGTAGAAATCCGCGAACAGCGCTTCCTCTACGGGTAGTGCGCGGTTGTAGGCATGGGCCAGCTGTGCCAGGTACAACCAGTTGCACACCTGCAGTTCCAAGGTCGTGCCCAACAGGTGGCCATCGACGCCCTCGCTGGGTGCTGCGGTTTGCCCAGCAAACAAATCGTCTTCGGGCAACGGCTGGGCGGCGCTTCTATCGCTGTCAGACTGCTTGTTCAGCTCCCGGTGAATCACCGGGTGATCGACAACCTCATGCGGCCAGGTGACGTAAAACGCCCCACTGTTTTCACTTTCCTGCTGCTGCCCACCCAGGCGTCTGCCCCGCTCCGTCAGCTCCCATCCCAGAATGCTGTGTGCTTGCAGCCCCAGTTCCGCCAACGCGCGATTAATCTGGCGCGGGTGCAGGCGCGGATAATAACGTTGCATGCCCGCCGCGGTGATACGCTGATTGGATTCGATGGCGGCAATCAGGCGGTGGTTTTGCAGCTCTCTCGGCCACACGATGTAGCGGCCATAACGCCGGCTATCGACGTAGCTGCCGCCCTCAAACTCGCCCTTGCCGGTCAACAGCCAACTGTCATTCTGGCGTTGTATCCATCCGTAGTCCTTGAGCGTGGCAAACAATTGCTGCGCGGGGATGTCCAGCTGCTTGGCCAGCGCGGAAGTGGAAATCTTGTCCGGCTCATCGCTCATGTCTCGCCCGTATCAGGGGCAACACTCTCGGTAACGTTGCTCCAGCGCTGCATAGAGTCGATCGGAATACCCCGGCTGCTCGCCGTCCAGCTCTGCTGCCAGATCCACCAGGTGTTCGTTATCTTCCCGCCCCTGCCATTGCTTCTGATAGCTGCCATCTTTATAGCCGTGATCCTGGCGAAAGAAGTTGAGCACATTCTTGCCCACATAGGCCGTATAGAGCTGCTGGAAGTCCAGGTCCGCCGCCTGCATTAAATCCCAGAAATGCGCGACAGAAAAACTCTTGCTGGCGAGGCAGTGCTCTGCCAGCGCCTCGGTGGCGGCGCGAACATCGGCAGCGGATGGCTGGTAGCCTTGCAGCTGTTCCAGGATGGTGTCGGCCACAGCTTCAACATCTGCACCCGGTGTGAACAGCGCACTCATCCCGAAGTGCCAGATATCGATGATTTCCAGCCGTACCTGATTCATATCCGGGTGCTGTTGCTTCCACCACTTGTACCCGTAGTGATCCATCAGTTCTCCACACTCAATCCAGGCCGCACGATACCATTCAAAATTCTGGTTGATCCAGTCTTCGTGGACGCGGGTGTTCATGCGGTGCTGCAGTTCCAGCATCGTCAACAGCGCTTGTTTCATGGCTGGGACGGACTCCTCAGGGGGGGCTAAAAAATGAGCAGCGAGCATAGCAGCCCCCGACTGGCACTTCCAGAGTCTGCTCGTTCAATTCAATGTTGAGCGGAGCTACCTGATTGCCACCTTGCTAATGATCACCCTGGCTGGCCTGCTCTGCCATCACACCCTTTTTATTATTGTCCTCGTCGTGGGAGTGTCGGTGGCAGTGAAACTGGCACCTGAGTTACTCACGGAAAACCAGATCAACCCGGAGCTGATTTTTGCCACCTTACTGGCCATGGTCATCGCGCCCACCGGCCTGGGGATACTGGGCTGGCAACCCGCCATTATCTAAATTTCGCACATTGATCTCCAGTGGCACGCTGGTATCCAGGTGCACATCCTGTTGTGGAAACGCCACCACGATACCCGCCTCGTTGTATTTTTCATTGACCGCCAGGCGCAGCTGGCTGGATGTGGTCAGGCGCTTGTCCACTGAGTCCATGAAGCAGCGCAGCGCCAGTTGCAGGGAATTGTCGCCGAATTCATCGAAGGTAATGAAGGGTTCCGGATCATCCAGCACCTCGGGATGTTCCCGGGCCGCCTCCAGGGCCAGTTCCATGGCTTTCTTCAGGTTGCTGCCGTAGGCCACGCCCACCACAATCACCAGGCGCGTGATCTGATCTGACAGGGACCAGTTCAACAGTCTGCCGGTAATGAACTCCTTGTTGGGTACCAGCAGTTCGCGCCGGTCCCAGTCGCGGATGGTGGTGGCGCGCATGCGAATACGGGTGACCATACCGGTGGATTCCCCCACCGTCACCGTGTCACCGACCCGAATCGGCTGTTCAAACAACAGAATCAGGCCGCAGATAAAATTGGCGACAATTTCTTGCAATCCGAAGCCAATGCCCACGCTCAAGGCGGCGACAGCCCACTGGATCTGGGACCAGTCCGCCCCTAACAAACCCAGTACCACCACCACTACCAGGGTGATCAGGCCGTAGCGGAACAGTGTGGAGACTGCATAGACAGTGCCCGCTGGCAGCTCTATTTTCTGGCGCAATAGTATCTCCAGCAGGCCCGGAATACGCTGAACTGTCACATAGCCGACGATACCCACCATCAGGGCAACACCGATATCCGCGAGCGTGACCGGCACCCTGACCTCCTGGCCATCCACCACCGCCGCTTGACTCCACAGGTCAATAGTATTGAGAATGCCCAGCGCCGGTAAAACATCGGCCCACACCGCCCATACCCCGAAGACGGCACCCAGACCCAACAGCGCAGTCAGCAACTTGCGACCATCGTCATCGAGGGCATCCGGGTCTGGCTCATCCAAAACTTCTTCAAACACCTCCGCTGCATCGTCATTACTGCGCTCAGCAGCGGCCGCCTGCGCCGCCTCACGTTCGGCCTTGATTAAACGCGAGCGCAAGAGGCGCAACCAACGCACCCCAAACTCGTGCACTATCAGCAAACCGGCGAACAGGGCGATTGTCAGCAACAGCAACACCAGAAACTGGATCGCGGTTGCCCCGTAACCCAGCAGCATGCATATGATGAGCAGGCAGGGGATCAGTATCAGCAACTGCCGCACCAGTTTTCCCCAGGCGTTACGCCGGGTGCCCGGCTTCGGCGCCAGTAAATGATCCAGTTTGGCCTCCATGAACGGGGGCATGCGGGCGAAGAACAGCGCCAGGGCCACTAGTGCCGAGATCAACATGAACATGGAAACGACGCTGTCGCCCTCGGCCCGGTAATAATGTGTGGCGATGATGGCAACAGTCACACTGGGCACAAACACTCGCTCCAGGGACGCCAGCCGCTGACCCAGAGGTTGCAGAGTACTCACAGACCAGTGGAAATGGCGCTTGGCGAGTCCATCGGTGCTCACCAGAAAACGCAATATTTCCAGCCCGAAATAGTAGTAGCTGACGCGCTCCAGGGCCAGAGCCAGGGCGGCAGCGGGCTCAGACTGTTCCGCAAGACCCGAGATGGTGACCCCGGCGGTGAAGACCAGAAACGGCCACTGCACTGCGAGCAGAACCGTGAGTCCCAGGGCCTGGTACGAGTAGTGCATGCGATCAGTATCCACGCTCCCCACCCTGTCACCGGTTGCCTGCAGACTGGCAAGCAGACGACCACGGCTGCGAAACATGAGGGCGAAGATGAGCAGCAGAAACAGGGGCAGCACCGAACTGAATACATGGCCGGGCAGCCTCAACAGTAATTCAAACCACTGTTTTGGAGCGAATATGCGGGCGAGCTCTGCGGGTATTGCAGTGAACGTACTCAAGGACAGGGGCGCGCTGGTGCGAATCCAGAGCAGTCGCTCGGAAATAAATGCACTGTAGGCATCCGCCGAGGCCAACAGTCGCCGCGTGGTAAAATCCAGCTCTCCCAGCGTGCGCAGATGCCTGCTTTCAGCATCGATGACGTTGGCGATCAACTCCCTGCGTGCCCGCGCCAACTCGGTTAAATCCACTTCCAGCTCGTTCGCTTTCGCCTCGGGTAGCCCCGCGGTCAAGCGGGCGACGTATACGGGAATATCGCGCAGTTTGCGGCGCTCTTCCTCATACTCGAACTGGCGCAGACTGGAGGCCGAGATCTGCTGCTCGCGCTGGGCCCTGGATGCGCCGCGATATTGCCGATCGGGCAGGCGCAGCTGCTGGTCCCGTAGAACCTGGCCCATAGCCCTGCTCATACCGACAATTTCCAGTTTGCGTTCGAAGGTCTGGAGATCGCTTTCGAAGCGGTTCGCCTCTTCACGGGCACTCAGCTCGTTGGCCTGCGCCTCCTCAAGCATGCTGGCCAGATCAGCAGCGTGTGAACTCAACGCCGTATTGCGTTCCGCCAGTTGCAGGATGAGGGGGTGTTTTCCCACCGCCTCTTGCTCGGCGGATTCTGCTTCAGACAGGGCTTTCTCCGCTTCCCCCTTGCGCAGCTCGATCGCTAACAGTTCACTGGCCTTGACACGCGCCTGCAGCGCATCCCGGCGGTGGGTGCCGCTGTCCTGTTGCGCCTTAAGCAATTGCAAGCGCATGGGCTGACTGAGGATCTCCTGGTCCAGCATCTTGATTTCGGCGCTGAGGGATTCCGCTTCCGCCTGAAACTGCCATTTTCGAGCCTTCTCTGAGGTACTGTCAGAAGCGGGTCCGGCCTGTTTGGCCCTTGCGGCGAGTTCCGCCTGGTCTTTCTTCAGCTCGGCCTGATCGGTGCGGATATCATTGGTCCGGTTGGATTCAATCTGGAGTTGATTGTTGACTTCCGTAAGCGTGGCTTCGGCCGCCGCCAGTTCCGCCTTGTCATGCTGGATTGATCCTTCTAGTTCAGCCAGGCTGATAGTGTTGGAGACAGCCGCCGGTTCCTGGGCCGTTTTCTCTTCCAGCTCCGCATGCAGGGCGGTGGCCTCCGCTGCAGCATTTTCGCGCGCTTCAACATAGCCCCTGGATCTCTCACGAAAATCGTTAGCGGATTTCAGAAAACTCCGGGTCCGTCGCAAGGAGGCCAACAGTTTCTCGCGATCGGCCTCCTCCAGGTTGCCATCACCCTCAACCTGAGTGATGGCGTTTTCTACCTCTTTCAGGTCAACCTTGCTGGTCGGTGCATCGGCCGCCTGCAGCGAGAAGGTGCACAGGCATAAGAGGAGGATCAGCAGTCTGCTCAAGGTGGAGCCCCGGCTATTGGTTGGTTTATGCCACCCATAGTAGGCAAAAACCTGAGCTAGATCGATAGGTGGCCAATTTACCTTTTGGAATTATAAGCAAACGCCTGCATATACCCGGAAAACGTTTCCGCGGGAGTTTGAGTATGGTGCCCGAGGCTGGAATCGATGGGTCCGCATTCGGGGTACGGTATCCCGGTGGCAACTACATGGGTCCTGGATACCTGGCTGGATGCAACAGGGTTCCCAGTGGCCTTATTGGAGGCAGTGGCTTGAAAGCCTTGTCGTTATCACATAGCACCGACCCTTTGCCCATGAGCCTTAGTATCTGAGAACCATTCTCAAGATCTCCGGTTGTAGACACAAGGTATCACTGCAAGCTTGCAGCGTAATGGACGCGATTATCGTCTCACCGGTGGTTTGATCCGCGTCTTCCTCTAGCTCCGCAAGTACTTCAATTGTACCCTGGTAAAGTGCTAGCGGCGCATGGGAGAACGTCACCATCTTCTCTGTCGCAGTGGGGTAGTGGATTGCCTTCGCGCGCCCATTTTCCAGCGTTAATTCGGTGGCAACCAGATTCTCAATGGCGATTTTATTCGCGTTGATATGCCAGCCCTGCTCTATCGCCAGCTCAACGGACAGTTGATAACCCTCCAACTCATTCTGTTGCATTGTGGCCGCTACCCGCACGTGACCGTCGCTGGCGTATTGCACGGTATGAGGTCTGGGGTGCTGTTGTTCCGCTATACCGGTGAGCATGTAGCTGAGGGCGAGTGGCGAGAGATTTAATTGCGATGAAAAGCGCACGATTTGCTGGTCAATCTGTTGTTGCAGCTCAATGGTTTTGGAGCGTTGATTGAGTGAGACCAAAGCCACCAATGCCACCGAATTACCCGAGGCTGTGGCGCCGTCGGAGGCTCCCTGGCTGCGTATTATCATCGGTCCGTCGGTGCTGGCCTGGCTGACGTAAAAGCCGCCGCCGTTCTTTTCCCAAAACAGTGTGGTCATCTGTTGATGTAGCGTTTTGGCCTGGTTCAACCATTTGCGATTACCGCTGGCATCATAGAGGGCCAACACAGCTTCCAGATAAAAGCTGTAATCCTCCAGTGTCGCCTGCGTGCCGGAACGTCCGTTGAGATGAATTCGATACAGTAGCCCTTGCTCATCGCGGTTGTGTTGCCAAATAAATTCTGCGGCTTTGGCCGCGGCGGCAACATACCTGGGTTCTTCCAATAGATAACCGGCCTCAGCCAAGGCCGTGATCATCATGCCGTTCCATTCGGTGATAACCTTGTCATCGCGTAGCGGTGGAAGGCGTTTATTGCGCTGGTCCAGGAGTATTCGTTTAATGGCAGTGAGTCGTTGCAGCAAAGCATCGCGGTCACTCTTAAGTCGGCCCGCCGCGTCGTCCAGCTCCCGCACCAGGTAAAGGAGGTTGGCACCCTCGAAGTTACCCTGCTCGGTGACGCCATACACCTTCTCCACCAGCGTCAACTGCTCAGCGCTGAGCAGTTGCTTGAGTTCGTCGTACTGCCACACAAAGTACTTGCCTTCTTCGCCCTCGCTGTCGGCGTCGGTGGCGGAGTAGAACCCCCCTTGCGCAGAGCACATTTCCCGCAGTACATAATCCAGGGTTTCTTCTGCGATCCGCCTGAACTCCTGTTCACCACTCAGTTTCCAGGCCCTGGCGTAGAGCCGGGATAGCTGCGCCTGGTTATAAAGCATTTTTTCAAAATGCGGTATCAACCATTTTTCATCGGTGGAATAGCGGTGAAATCCCCCACCGACCTGATCGTAAATGCCGCCGCGTAACATACCGCTCAGTGCCCGGTACAGGCTTGTCCAATAGCGGTTGCCGGGTAAGGGCTCATCGCTGCGTTCAACCTGGCCCAGCAACAGTTGCAATGCGGTTTCATTGGGAAATTTTGGCGCTCCCTTACGGCCGCCATGTTGCCGATCTTCAGAAGAAATTATTTGCCGTAGCGCCTGATCAATGTGTTGTTGTCCGATACTGGCAGCTTGTCCCCGGCTATTCAGTTGTTGCTGGATAGCGGTATAGACTTTCTCGGCGCTACTGATTAGTGACGATTGATCACTAACCCAGGCCTGGTGAACGCGTTGCAGCAGCTCAATGAATTGTTCCTTTGGATAGTAGGTGCCCCCATAAAAGGGCTTGCCGTCAACGGTTAAAAAACTGGACATAGGCCAGCCACCGCGACCGATGATTAGTTGCACGCCCATCATATAAATCTCATCCAGATCCGGGCGCTGTTCGCGGTCAACTTTAATGCTGATAAAGTAACGATTCAATATCGCCGCCACAGCCTCGTTGTCAAAGCTCTCATCCTCCATCACATGGCACCAATGACAGGTGGAGTAGCCGATGGAGAGGAATACCGGCTTGTTTTGCTCGCGTGCTGCGGCAAAGGCTTCGTCGCCCCAACCGTACCAGTTCACCGGGTTGTGGGCGTGCTGTAGCAAATAAGGTGAGTCTTCCAGTATCAGTCGGTTGGTATACATGGGCTCACCGGCTTCCAGATGGTGGCTGCGAACGGTATAGGAGCCCTTTTTCTGCAATCGGGCCTGGCGCAGGAGCCCAGTGGCGGTGTCGCCAAGTATTTGCTCCCCCGCGGAGACCCAACCGGTTGATAGGAATAGAAGGCATAATGCGAACAAGGAAACGAACGGCTTTGAGTAGATTTTTACCATAGTTGCGTAGTGATTAAAATAGTCGATCGTGAATAACCCTGTTGCAGGCAGCTATCGGCCGCGTGGCTCTGGCAGGGCAGCCATTATCCCTATATATATTGGATGGGTGGGTAATCGTCAGCCCCTGATTGTCAGAAAAAAAGTTTCAGCTCATGTCTTTAAGGCGAGATCGCAGCTTGTTCAAGAGGTACAGCAAGTCGCGGTACTCGCTGATTTCCAGACCCTCAAGCAGGTATTTCTCCCAGTCCAGTACGCGTGGCACGATGCTGCCGTAAAGTTTTTGCCCGCTGGGGGACAGCGTCAGGGTCTTGGTTCGGTGGTCTTCTTCAGCGGGCGTTCTGGCGACTAAGCCACGCTCTTCCAGATTGGACACGGCACGTGAAACCTTGCTCTTTTCCATGGCGGTGATTTCAACAATCTCCGTGGCGGTGAGCGACTCCTTCGCGGCCAGTTGCAGGATAATACGCCACTCCGTAATGGTGAGCTGGAAGTCGCCGGTGTAGCGACGGGACATACTGGCGGTTATTTCCTCAGCCAGGTTTCGAATCACTGAGGGCAGGAAAGTATCCAGCCGGAGGTAGCTGCTGGGACTTTCACCCGCACCAAAGCCATCCGCTACGCCCTCTGCCTGTTGCTGGTTTCCATAATCCGTGCTCACGCCAAAATTATAACAGCAACTAGTTGTGATTCGATACAAATAATTGATCAATAAACCCACATTATTTACATAAGCTATTGATATTTACCTCCTATATCTTCATAATCCGTTGCGTATTCAACTATTGAATTATTTTAAAATCAATTTCCAATTCAATTTCCAATTCAATTTCCAATTTAACATGGCGAAACGCCACAGGAGAGTCAAAAATGGGTCGTATTGCACTGGTAACGGGCGGTACACGGGGTATTGGGGAAGCCATTAGCCGGTATTTGAAAAAAGCTGGCTACACGGTGGTTGCCAACTATGGCGGTAACGATGAGAAAGCCCGTGCCTTCTCCGACGCCACGGGCATCCCGGCATTCAAATTTGATGTGGGTAGCCTGGACGCCTGCCGCGAAGGCGTGAGCCTGGTAGAAGAAGAAGTAGGTCCGGTTGAAATTCTGGTTAACAACGCGGGTATCACGCGCGACGGGACCATGCACAAGATGGATTATGACCAGTGGTACGACGTTGTGCGCACCAATTTGGGGTCGTGCTTCTACGTGACCCGCTGCGTGATCGAGGGCATGCGCGCGCGCGGGTTCGGACGCATCGTCAACATCGGCTCCGTCAACGGCCAGGCCGGGCAGTATGGCCAGGTCAACTACGCTGCAGCCAAGAGCGGTATCCATGGATTTACCAAGGCCCTGGCCCAGGAGAGCGCGGCCAAGGGTATTACCGTCAATGCCATCGCCCCGGGTTACGTCGCCACCGATATGGTGATGGCTGTCCCGGAAGCCGTGCTTGAAAAAATCATTGCCGGGATTCCTGTCGGGCGCCTCGGTGATGCCGGGGACATTGCCCGCGGCGTCCAGTTCCTGGTCAGCGACGATGCGAGTTTCATCACCGGATCGACCCTGTCGATCAACGGTGGCCAACACATGTACTAAGGATTTTACACATGTCTAATCTCAGAACATTTGAAATGTTTGACGAATCACAAATTAAGGGTATGGATCGGGCATTCCGCACAGCGGCGGCCCAGGCCAGCAGCGGCATGTCACCGCTGGAACTTGGATTGGCCAGCATGGACTGGATCTCGCACCTGGCCATATCGCCGGGGAAGCGCCTGCAACTGGCCCAGAGCTTTTACGGTAAGTTGCAGCAACTCGGAATCTACGGTGTGGAATCCCTGTTCAACAAATCAGCCCAGGGGCCGGCCTCGGCCATTGAACGCCGCATGAGCGGTGAAGCCTGGCAGAAATGGCCCTTCAAGGTCTTTGCCCAGGCGCACCAGGTC
>JAPUKZ010000434.1 GCA_027295405.1 Gammaproteobacteria bacterium | reverse complement strand
CCGCTATCCGGACCTGGTGCGGCAGGTGGTGACTATGGGCACCCCATTTGGTGATCCCCGGGCCACCTCTATCTATGCGGCCATGCAACGTATCTACAAGGCCGAAGTCAGCGCGGAAATGCTGGATGAATGGGTTGGTTTCACCTTTAATGGTGATCTGCAGGTGCCGATCACGGCGCTGTACAGTTTGTCAGACGGGTTCGTTGGCGCCGGCATCGCCCGGGTACCGGAGCATTCCCTGATGGAGAGTATCGCGGTGATGGCCAGTCACGTGGGTTTTCCCTTTAATCCGCTGGTGCGTTTTCTGTTGGCTGAACGCCTGGCCCAGGCGGAGAACCAATGGGCTCCCTACCAGTGCATGTCACTCAAGCCGTTTGTGCACCAACCCGTTTGATAGTGGCAATTTACCCAGCTTCCACTACTATCCAAGCGTACTGTTTTTCCTGTACGGAGACGAGTGATGGATTGTCCCAAGTGCGGCGGATACCTGGAAACCAAGGCCTACGGACCGAAGATCAGCCTGGAGCGCTGCCGTGAATGCTTCGGCCTGTTTGTGGCGCCGGACGTATTGATGGAGATGCGGGAGGAGTGGATGACCGAAGCATTCCTCGATATTGGTCACCCCAAGATCGGGCGCGAATACGACAAGGTCTGCGACATCCGTTGCCCGGCTTGTCACGTCTCCATGGATAAAATCGTTGATCCGGTGCAGACCCATATCTGGATGGAAGCCTGTCCCCAGTGTGAAAAAATTTTCCTGGATGCCGGAGAATTTTCCGATCTCAAATACGAAACCTTTATGGACAAGATAAAGGACCTGTTCAGGGGCAAACGGCCAGGGTGAAGCATCCGGGCAGGGCCCGCCTCAGAGTTTGAATCCGGGCTGTGGTCTGTAGGCTTCTGCCACGGGGGAACTAGTTGCTGCTGCGAATCAGTTTGCCGTCTTCGAGTTGGGCCTCGCCTACATGCGTAGACTTGTTCACCGCAAAGCCGGTGCGGGGCCAGGGCCGGGCAGGCCTTGCGGTCGGCTTGCCGGAAAATTTGATGCTGCCAAAAACCTCAAGAAAGGTGGCTTTGCCGTTAGCGCGGGTATTCATTTTAAACCTCGAAAGCATTTTCAAAATCACGGGAACAACTATGGAGTCTGTATTGTAGGGTCGGTCACGGCGAATTAGGCGTAAATATTGCGGGGTTATTACGTGAATAGTTGCATTCCTACGCTGCAACTATCTTGCGCCAACTGGATTCCGTCCCCGTCATGCCCGCCATCAGGCGGCTTGCTCGCCTTCGGATCGCGCCGCCACATTGATGGCGCCGAGAATGCCATCCAGGGAAGCCTGGATGATGTCCACGCTGCGACCCACCCCACATACCCGTTGGCCGTCGATGTTGAGCTGGATATAGCAGATGGCCTCCGCATCGGCGCTCTGACTGAGGGCGTGTTCACTGTACTCCACCAGCACAATCTGTTTGCCGATAAACAACTCCATGGCGTTGACGAAGGATTCCACCACCCCGGACCCACTACCGCTCAGGGTGTGGCGGATGCCATCCTTGATCAGGTCTGCCTGCAGCCTGTCGCTGCTGTCTTCCCGGTTGACCTGGTAGTTGCCCAGAGTCCAGGGGCCGGCAGCGGTGAAATAGATGGCCTGGAACAAGTCCCAGATTGCGTCGGGAGCCACTTCAGTTTCGGTTTTCTCGGCGTGCCGTTGTACGGCGCCGCTAAAATCGATCTGTAGCCAGCGTGGCAGTTGCAGGCCGTAATCCCTTTCCAGCACAAAAGCGACACCGCCTTTGCCGGATTGGCTGTTGATGCGCACCACCTCCTGGTAGGAGCGGCCGATGTCCGCCGGATCGATAGGCAGGTAAGCCACCTCCCAGGGTTGGGCATCATCGCGCTGGTCCAGGCACTTCTTGATGGCATCCTGATGGCTGCCGGAAAATGCCGTGAATACCAGTTCACCCGCGTAGGGATGGCGCGGATGCAAGGGCATCTGGGTACAGTCCTTGTAGGTCTGAATGATTTCGTCTATATGGCTGAAGTCCAGGATGGGGTCTATGCCCTGGCTGTAGAGGTTCATGGCCATGGTCAGGATATCCATGTTGCCGGTGCGCTCACCGTTACCCATGAGGGTGCCTTCGACGCGATCGGCGCCGGCCATGACCGCCAGCTCAGCAGCGGCTACCGCGCAGCCGCGATCGTTGTGGGTATGGGTTGAAACCAGCACGCTGTCGCGGCAGTTGATGCGATCGCAGAAGGTCTCGATCTGGTCCGCGTAGATGTTGGGCGTGCTCATTTCCACGGTGGCGGGAAGGTTCATGATGACTTTGTGTTCGGGGCTGGGCTGCCACACATCGATAACCGCGTTGCACACCTCGATGGCATAACCCATTTCGGTGCCGGTGAAGCTCTCGGGAGAGTATTCGAACACCCACTCGGTCTCCGGGTACCTGGCCGCGTAATCTTTCACCATTCGTGCACCCCGCACCGCGATGGCGGTGATGCCCTCACGGTCGAGGCCGAACACCTGCTCTCGCTGCACTGTAGAGGTGGAGTTGTACACGTGCAGGATGGCGCGCTTGACACCCCTAAGTGCCGCAAAGGTCTTCTCGATCAGTTGTGGACGCGCCGGGGTCAGTACCTGCAGGGTGACGTCGTCGGGTATGCGGTTGTTGTCGATCAGATCACGCACAAAGTCGTAGTCTTGTCTGGAAGCGGAGGGGAAGCCGACCTCAATTTCCTTGAAACCGATCTTGATCAGCTGATCGTAGAGCCGTGACTTCTGGGCTGTGGTCATGGGTTCGACCAGGGCCTGATTGCCGTCGCGAAGATCCACACTGCACCAAACGGGTGCTTTTTCGATGACCTTGTCGGGCCAGCGACGAGAGCTCATTTTTACCGGCGCAAAGCGCGAGTATTTGCGGTGGTCAAAGGCAGCCATGGTGTTTTTCCACTATTTTCCTGATTTGTTGCAGGCATTATAGGTCAGTTCCGGTAGCGATGTGCTGCAAATATTGTACTTTAATGGCTTTATATTAGTGAAAATACCTAAATTATTCGATATTTTTAAATTATTTAACTCCCCGTAGCCCTAACGTGCCGAACTTCTTCAACTGGCCGGGATTTGATCTACACCAAGGTTGTACCCACGCGATCATGAGAGGGTATAAAACCGCAGGGCTTGTTCGACAGGGCAGGAATATGCGCAAAACCAGTGACGTAATTTGGCAGGATGCCCCGCATCAGGCGTGATTCGATCTGCTGGACCAGATCGCCGAGGTAGACGCCTCGCTGACGGTGCTGCATCAGTTGAAATGGTGCGGCTGCGCAACGCAGCCGCATGCGCTATCATTCTTGTTCCCTGCCCCTGATGAACGTGGCGGCGGTCACCGGTTCCGTACCAACAATAGAGGTTTTCGATAGATCGATGTCCAACGCGCAAGAAGCCCTGGATCGCCTTGTTACGGGTAACCGCCGTTTTGTGTCGGGGATGCGAAACAGCGCCCATCTCACCAGTCCCTCACGCCGCAGCGAGCTGGCGGAGGAGCAGAAGCCCTTTGCTATCGTTCTCGGTTGCTCCGATTCCCGGGTGCCGGCGGAAATCGTGTTCGACCAGGGGCTTGGAAACCTGTTTGTCATTCGGGTTGCCGGCAACGTGGTTGCCCCTTCCCAGATAGGCAGTGTGGAATTTGCGGCGGAGCTCTACGGTACCCGGCTGGTGGTGGTGATGGGCCATTCCCGTTGTGGTGCCATTCTTGCCACTATCGATGAACTCGAGCATCAACAGCAGCACCCCTCCAAGAATTTGCGCTCCATTGTAGGCCGTGTGCGGCCGGCGATAGAACCGCTGATGGCAACGCCGCTGGCCCGGGATCACGATGCCCTGGTACGGGAGGCGGTGCGTGCCAATGTGCGGGCTTCCGTGAAACAGCTGCGCTACGGCTCCGAGATTCTGGAAGAGCTGATCCAGCAAGATCGCCTGCTTATCGTTGGCGCCGAGTACTCCCTGGAGACAGGGGTGGTTGATTTTCTTGACGGAATCACGGCTTCGGCGGTGTTGCCGCCAGACGACGCGACTGTGAGGCAAGAGTAAGCTGCCCAGGCCCGTCGTCAGGCGGATCAGGGGGGAAGCAACCTGCTCCTGGCATTATCTTATTTCAATCGCTTCAGGCGGAAGAATGGATAGCCTTCAAGCATTGATCTATCTGTTCTTTGCTGGGTTCCGCCGTTTCGCGCACCAGTACAATCAAGGCCTCTGTGGTCACTCTGGTAGCGGCTGGCGGGTTGGGTACCACTCGCCCATGCGCAGGGTCGATATAGCCCATGGCGGTCCCGAAATCTGCACGCGCCAGTGCGGTGATGATCTGGTGCCAGGCCACATCCCGGACGTCCACCGGGTAGCGTTGGGGGTGATCGCCATCGTGGGTGAAGAAGTCTTCGATAATGGCCTCGGAGCCGGGTGCCACCATGGCCCGGACCACAATTTCGGGATAGGAACGAATCGGGCGCAGCAACACCCGGGCACCGATGCTATAGAGGCGTTCACGATTGTCATCATCCACAACCTCCACATAAGTGCGCTCCACCACTCCGAGTTCGCTGAGGCGGTGGACGATATCAAAGGTAATGCTGTCCACTGAGCGATCGTACTCATTCTGAGCCAGCACCAGGATATGCCTGGCCGAGGTCACATTGACATGTTTCAGATCGTCGAAGTGGTTGGGTGAACCCCGGTAGTGACGCACGCCCATTTCCTGCAGGCTGGTGGGCAGCCCCTCAGTAAAGCTGGTGGTAAGGATCTGGATGGGTGTCTGTTCGTACTCCGGTAGTTGACGAATCTGGCCGACGATCCGACGGAAGTAAATTTCGGCGTTGTACACCGGTGAGTTCAATATCAATATATGGTCATGCATATTCCAATCCCATTTTCCTTCGTTGATGCGTTGGCGACGGGCGATGCGGTAGTCCACGTAGTCACTGGCCAGCAGAGCCAGTAGAAATATGCCGCCGACGTAAAGCAACAGTACCGTTGCCGCGCGGCCCATGAAAGTACTCGCAGAGAGGTCGCCGTAACCCACAGTTGTGATGGTAGTTACACTGAGCCAGATGGCATCGGCATAACTGATGCCCTCGAAGTAGACCATGGCCGCAGCGTGAACAAATATCAGGCTCCACAGCATGACCCCAAAAATCACAATGCGGCGGACGATATTCAGCTCATTGTGAAACAGTCCGCCACCGGTGAGTCGGTGCCAGCGCGCGCCCATGGAGACAAAGAGTATATGCAACACTGCCGGTTGATCCCGCTACAATTCCTGCCTGGACGGCTTCAGGTTCCTGCGGCCGTTCTTATCAATATAGACGGAAAATGCGTTTCCGTTGGGAGTTGGGAGCGCGCCAGGCACCGACTCAGCGGTGGCGCCAGCGCAGCCCGCAGTTACTCAGCCAATGTCCCGGGGTTGATCTATACTTGGAAGGGGAAGGGATTAGCGGCTTCCGGAGGTGCATAGATATGCCTACCTATGAATTTGAATGCAACAAGTGCGGCCATAAGTTCAATTTGCTCGAATCCATCAACGAACACGACAAACACAAGGAAAAATGCCCTAAATGCAGCGCCCGGAATATCAAAGCCCGGGTTAGCGCAGTGAATGTGAAAACCTCCAAAAAGTCGTAATACCGGTTCAAATAAATCCGGGCACGATGGTTCGATCGCAGACCCGACTTATCTCGCGGTAGACCTCCGGCGCGCGTTTGATGTAGCGCTTGGAAAAATGAAACGGAAGCAGCTGTGTCACACCCGCGGCGTTGGCGATTTCCGCGCAGGCGGTGGTGGTAAGGTGCCGGGTGCGGCGGGCCTGGTCCCTGTGTTCGAGCATAAATGAGGCCTCGCAAAACAGGCTATGGGCCCCTCGGGCCAATTCCGTTAATCGCCGACGATTATCCTCGGTATCGGCAAAATCCGTTGCATAGACTAGTTTTTGTCCCGGGCTTACCAGTAGCAGTTCGTCCTGCAGTTGGCTTACCGGTCGGTGGCTGCCATCGGGGAGGGCAATTGAGCTGTCGAAATGGCCTTGTAACAACTGCTGCTTGAGCTCCTGCAGCCAACGGCCCGATTTCAGGCCCAGGGCTTGCAACCGGTCGCGGCGTACCCTGACCTGCAGGGCCGGCTCATAGGCGTAGGCCAATACCAGGGTGCCGTGATCCAGCGCGGCAGCGCGCACCGAAAAGCCTGGCTCCCGCCACAGCAGTCCATCCTCCAATGGGTGTTCTGTCAACAGCTCTGCCCCAGTCTCTCCGGCAACGACCCGATAGCACCGCAGGCGTTTCCCGTGCCATTCCCGCACCTCGAAACGGGGTGCGCGTTCTTCGACACGGTCCCACAAGATGCCGTTGACCATCCCGGCGATCTGTTGTGCCAGACCGGGCGGGCCGTAGCAGCGGCAGGGCGGCAGGTCGCCGATACGTGAGCGCAGGAACCAGAGAAAACCCCCGACATGGTCCGCGTGGGTGTGACTGAAGAAGACATCCGTTACCTGATGGGCAATGCGCGCTGACATCCGGCCCGTGTCGCCGAGGTCAAACAGCAAACTGCGACGCTGGTGGTACAGTTGCAATTTGAGTAGAGGATCACCAAATACGCCGTTAACCAGGCAGGCGCTGGCGGCGCCACAACGGGCAATGGGAATCGGCCCACAGCTGGTTTCTTTGCTGAGAGCAGTGTCCTCGGGAAGAAACCCCGCAGACGGTGGCTCCGGTGGTTTTTCCGGTGGTTTCCGGTAGGGCCTGGCGGACCGCAGTTGGCCATTTATACACAGTGCGTCACGGATCAGTAGCTGATTTGCAGGCCCGGCTTCGGCCGCAACCCTGACTTGCAGTTGATTGCTCTGCAGGCAGTCCACTTGCCCCATGGTGGTGAGTTTGCCGTGGTTCAGCAGCGCAATCTGACGCCCCTTCCAGGCGTCGGCCGCCTCAAGTGGGGGCGGAGTGCCCAGTATCTGCAAGTCGCTCAGTGGCAGGTTCAAGTCAATGGCGGCATGCAGGTAGTCCCGCCACATCTGGCTACGCTGTTGCCTCCGCTGCTGCTTGCTGATGCCGCCATTTCCCGGCTCCGCCAGCGTCACGACCTCAGCGCCACAGGCCTGCAGTTCTTGCTCTAGCGGTACACTTGAACCACCGTCAGATAGCAGCACCACGATATCGATACGGGCACAGCGCACCAGTTCCACTAACAACTCCGCACCGGCCACACCCCGCGCCAGGCCCGGTGCCTGCAAGATAAGCCTGCGACTGCTATTGCGTTCCAGCAGGCGGCTGAGACCTGTGACCAGGGGTAGGCGAAAGCGGGAGGAATCCAGACTGCACAGGGCTTCCCGGTCCAGCTGCAGCCAGCCGTCGACGTTCCAATACCCGAAGTTGAGAGCGCCGGGTACGCCGAACAGCGGCAGGGCAGGGTCAGCAGCCAGGCAGTGATAGTCAGCGCCGGCGGCGGCGAGTGTTTGTATCAGCCGGGCCACGGGCGTGCACCTGTCACTACCAGGCGATCCGCAAACCAGCAGGCGCCGCTGGCCCGCTTGTAGATGCTGGCACAGTTCGAAACTGGTAGCGACGGCGTCCATTACCATGGCGGCCTCTCAACCCGGGATCAGGCGCTACAGTTTGAACCTGCGGTAGGCATCAGTCCATCACCAGGACCTTGCTGCCGCGAACCTGGTGGTGCTTGAGCTCCACCAGGGCACGATTTGCCTCTTCTAGTGGGTAGCACTCCACTTCAGGCGTGATTTTGATAGCCGCCGCCAGTTGTAAAAACTCGCGAATATCCATTCGGGTGACATTGGCGACGGACTTGATTTCTTTTTCCAGCCAGAGATGAGTGGGGTAGTCCAGGCTGGTGAGTTGGAATTTATCACTGTCCTCTTTGCGAATTGCGTTCACGACCAGGCGACCGCCAGCAGCGAGTTGTTCCATCGCGGCGACCAACGGTAGCCAGGCGGGTGTCGTGTCGATGATGGCTTGCATGGGCGTGGGGGCATGATCCTCGGTGCCGCCGGCCCAACTGGCGCCCAGTTCCAGTGCAAATTCTTGTTCTGCCCGGTTGCGGGCGAAGACATAAACCGGCGAAGCCGGATAGCGGTGTCGAACCATCTGCAGCACCAGATGTGCAGAACCGCCGAACCCGGTCAGCCCCAGGGCCTGACCGTTTTCCAGACCGGTCAGTTGCAGCGAGCGGTAGCCTATGGCTCCGGCACAGAGCATGGGCGCCGCATGCAGATCGCTGATGCCAGCCGGAATAGGGTGGGCCATGCTTTCATCAATCGTCATGAACTCCGCGTAGCCGCCATTAATGTCCCTGCCGGTGGCGAGAAACTGCGGACACAGGTTTTCGAAACCCCCGGCGCAGTACTGGCACGTACCGCAGGCTCCTCCAATCCAGCCGACACCCACGCGATCGCCGGGCTGATGCCGGGAAGCTCTAGCGCCGCAATGTACTACCTCTGCCACTACCTGGTGACCGGGAATTACGGGTAGATGTTCGGGCGGTGTGCGGCCCTCGATTTCGTCCAGCTCGGTATGACAGACGCCGCAGGCGCGCACTTTGAGCAGCACCTCGTGGGCTGCCGGTATGGGTGCTTGCAGCTCCACCCGTTGCAGAGGCTGTGCGTCGCTACCCACTGGTGACAGGACGGACAACTGCATGGCTTTCATGCGTGAACTCCCATTACTGCTCCTTGCTAAAAAGGCGCTAGTTTGCGCGCTGGACTACTCAATAAAGGCCGAGCGAATTAGCCGGGTGAACTGCATGGCCGCGCCGGCGAGGTTCAGAACAAGGGCCGCCAGCAAGGGTGCGAACTCGCGCCATAAAACCACATTGATGAGTTGCAGGGCGATCAGCGAGCAGAACAGGGCAAAGACGATACGGTTGGCGGTTTTGTCAATATCCTGGTGGTGCTCAAGGTTTTCCCGGATTCGCTGACGGGACGTATACAGGGAGTACACCATGTACAATGCCCACAGCCCACTGACGAGAGCCCAGGCATTCTGGGCACTCTGCATACTGCTGTACAACACCAGCGCCAACAGGGCAAAACCGCCGGCGGTGAGGCTGGCATCCAGCAGAAACCCCAGTCGCAAGCGATCACCCGGAAACCAGCCACCTGCGCTGCGGCTGCCGAAGACCACCACGACCCCGGTAAAGCCTGCCAGCGCCACGGCGATCTCCGTCAAACCCACCAACACTTCTGAAAAATCCAATGTCAGCAATCCCGACTCTGGCAGTTAATTATTGCGTAGTTCAGTTTAAACTGACCCCGACAGAAAACAATACGCGCCAAGTAGTTTGCTAAGAATTTTTCCCGGTCAGTGGATTGACGGTTGTAACCCGCGAGGCCGCCAGATCGCGGGGGCGCGGCGCCATGTTAGCGTTGTCGGGGGCTTTGGTCTTTGCGGGATTCCGGAAAACCTCATAAAAGAAATCAGACGCAAAGGCACCAAAGGCCTGACCATCGCATCGAACAATTGTGGTACAGATGATTACGGCCTGGGAATATTGTTGGTCGATAAGCAGATTAAGAAGATGATTGCTTTCTATGTGGGTGAGAATGCCCTGTTCGAAGCACAGATGATGAGTGGTGAATTGGAAGTGGAGCTTACCGGCAAGGGCTGTATCAAGCGTGTACTAACCCGACCTGGCATTGTTGAATATCGAGGATGGCAAGTTTATTTTGCGTGAGCGTGCGCCTGGCGTAAGTATCGAGGATATTGTCAAACTGACTGCTGGCGAACTGGTCGTTCCCGGCGACGTGCCAGAGATGATTTTTTAACTCAGGGCTGGTAAAGGTCAGAGGCTCCCTGGTTGCCGGCAAGTCAGAGCCTGTCCAGCAGGCGCTCAATCGTGGTGCACAGGCGGCTTAGATCCTCCGGCTCAGACAGGCGGTGATCGCCAGACTTGAGCAATTGTACTTCCACATCCGCAGTACGCAGACGTTCCATCAGTTCCAGAGCGCATTGCCAGGGTACATCCGGATCCTGCTGGCCGTGTATCAAGCGCACCGGCACATCGATGGCAATTTCCCGATCCAGTAACAGATGTTCGCGACCTTCTTCAATCAGGGTACGGCGGATTCGGTAAGGTTCCTGGTCGTCGTAGCAGTTGGGAATGTCAGTGAACCCCTGTTCGGCCAGCTCGGCGAGTTGGGCGGGGGTGAGAGCGCTGCGGGTCATCTGCTCGGTGAAGTCCGGTGCGGCAGCCACCCCGACCAGGCCCACCACGCGCTGCGGGCAGGCCAGGCTTGCCAGCAACATCATCCATCCGCCCATAGACGAACCGACAATCAGTTGCGGACCCTCGGTAACCTGCTCCAGTACGGCGATCGCGTCATCGGCCCAGCGACCGATGGTACCGTCCTCGAAGGTGCCGGAGGATTCTCCATGTCCAAAATAGTCGAAGCGGGTGAACTGGCGATTGTGTTCCCGGCAGTGCGCCTCCAGCGCCAGGGCTTTGTGACCTTGCATATCGGAATTGAAGCCGCCACAGAAAAGAATTCCCGGCTGTTGGCCGGGTGTATGGTGATAAGCGACGGTATTGCCGTCATACCGCTGCAATATCTGTGCAGAGCTGGCTGTCATAGGTCTGATCTCCCGCCGCGCCGAAGCCTGGCTATTAAAAGTACTTTGGCCATGAACTTCTTGAGGAGCGGAAAATAGTTCTTGCCCGGCAAGGGTGCCCAGGCAGAAGTGCTGGCCAATCCCGAAACCGCGGTGCTGGTTGTAGAAGTCCGGCATACGCTCGGCGCGGGTCATATCAAACTGCATGGCATCTTCGCCGAAAATTGCCTCGTCGTGATTGACCGTGCTCTTGCCAAAAAAGACAGCGCATTCCACGGTCGAGGCGCTACACTGACAAAGTTGCCTGATCGAAGTACCCAATCATCAGGCTGCGATTTACTCGTTGCAGCGAGCACGACCGGGAATACCATGGCTTTGAAGACCACCGCGGAGAAAATCACTGCCGGCGCTGCCGTGCTGGTACTGGCTGTGCTGGTGCCGCTTGGCAATCCGGCTCTGGCCCTGTTGGCGGCTTCACTAATGACCGTGGTGCTGAACCGGCCGCTGCTTCCAGGGGCGGGCACTCTGGGGACATACAGCCTACAGACCGCCATCGTATTGCTGGGGCTTAAACTCAATATGCAGCAGTTGTGGGCCATCAGTGCCAACTACAGCTTGCTGGTCACCGGCTACGTCCTCACGACTATCGCGGTTGGGCTCGCCCTGGGCTTGCTGCTGCGCAATGAGCGCAACTCCTCCCGTTTGATCACATCCGGTACCGCGATTTGTGGGGGTACCACCATCGCCAGCCTGTCGCCGGTGATCCATGCCAGACCGGAACAGACCGGCGTCGCCCTGGCGATTATTTTTATCCTCAATGCGGTGGCGCTGTTCAGTTTTCCGGCGATTGGTCACTCGCTGCAACTGAGCCAGGAACAATTCGGCATTTGGGCGGCGCTGGCTATTCACGATACCTCTTCGGTGGTCGCCACCGCTGCCCTGTACGGGGAGGAAGCAGCGGAGGTCGCCACCACCCTGAAACTGGGGCGTACTTTGTGGCTGATACCGCTGTTATTGGTATTCAGCCTGATCGAGCGCGCCCCAAACGCAAAACTGCGTATTCCCGGATTCATCCTTGCCTTTCTTCTAGCGTCTGCCGCTGGTTCCCTGCTACCCCTACCGGCAGTGGTAAGCAGCTGGGCGGGGATGCTGAGCAAGGCCTTGCTGGTCTGTGCCCTGTTCTTTATCGGCAGCCAGATCAATCGTGCGACGCTCAGAAACCTGCGTGGGGCGGCGCTTTGGCACGCGGTGTTGTTGTGGGTGCTGGTGGTGCCGGCGACCCTGGGGCTGATTCTGTACCTGACCTGATTCCCCCATGGCTTCTCTCCAGGTCGCCTCATAACTGACTGGTTATAAGCATATGAAAATTCGATACTTCGCCCGTTGCCGTGGCGCTGGTAGAGTGTTCTGCCATGAGTATCAAGTCCGTACAAATCGATCCTACCAGCATAGCCGCCCTGCTTGGGTTCGCTGTGTTCCTGCTGTTGCCCCTGTTCAGCTAGGGCGCTTTCCCCTTATATTATTCGACCCCCCGGATTGGTATCGGCCGGGCGCTCCTGCTGCTATGCTTGCTTCTTAAATAAGCAATAACAAGTGGAGTGGCAGACGATGGCTTTTTCTTCGAGCAAACTCGTCGGGGCGCTGTGTGCGCTGGGGTTTATTATTGGCTGCGGCGCTTTGGTTGGCTGTGGCGGAGAAGTGGTGGAACTGGGCCCGCCGCCGACCAGACCGGTCAAGATATTTACCGTTTCCGGTATTGACGGGACGTCTTTGCGGCGCTTTCCAGGTAGCATCGACGCCTCCCAGCGCGCGGATGTGGCGTTTCGGGTTTCCGGACGCTTGCAGGAGATGCTGGTGAAGGAAGGCGACGCGGTAGAGCGCGGCGCAGTACTTGCCCGGTTGGACCCCACCGACTTCAATATCGTCGTGCAGGATCGGCAGGCCACCTTTGACAAGGATGAGCGCAACTTCCAGCGGGCCAATGAGTTGATTGCTGACGGCAATATCTCCAAGTTCGACTACGACAGGATGGAGGCGAATGAAAAAACCTCCCTGGCGGCGCTGACCCAGGCCAAGCAGGATCTCGAGTACACCGAGATGCGGGCACCTTTCACTGGCCGCATTGCTCGCCGCAGTGTGGAGAATTTTGAAGAGGTGCTGGCCAGGCAGACCATCTTCCGCTTGCAAAACGTGGCCCAGTTGGATGTGAAAATCGATCTGCCGGAATCCCTCATTCGCACCTTCAGCGGCAGTGCGGATTCGCAGGTATCTTCCAGTGACCGGGATAGGTACCTGACCGCATACGCCCAATTCGAGGGGCGACCGGATGCGCGCTTCGATCTACAGATCAAGGAAGTCGCCACCAAGGCCGACCCACAGACCCAGACGTTCCAGATTACCTTCAGCATGCCTTCACCCCGCAACTTCACGGTGCTGCCGGGCATGACTGCAACCGTGTCCGTTGACTTCTCAAAACTTGTCGACGAGCAGCAGGTGAAATGGGTGCCGGTTACCGCCGTACAGGCCGATAGCGGGCTCAACCCCCGGGTATGGATACTGGACGATGAAAGTATGACGGTATCCAGTCGACCTGTGGTTATTGGCCGCATGTCCGGCAACCAGGTTGAAGTCAGAAGCGGGCTCAGTGGCGGGGAAGAAATTGTTTCCGTAGGGGCTCCGTATCTGGCTGAGGGCATGAAGGTAACGCGCATGGTCCTGTCTGAGCAGGCGGTCCCGCGTGCGGACGATCCCGCCTGAAAGCACAACAATAAGGAATTGGTTCTATGAATATCGGGGAATACTCGGTACACAACAAGGTTATCTCCTGGTTGTTGATCGTCATCATGGTGGGTGGTGGGCTGCTCGCTTTCGAGAGCATGGGCAAGCTTGAAGATCCCGCATTTACCATTAAGTCCGCGAAGATACTGACCCAATACCCGGGCGCCACCGCGGTTGAGGTGCAGCAGGAGCTGACCTATCACATAGAGGATGCCATTCAACGCATGGAACAGGTGAAGTGGATCAAGATGTCGGTATCACGGCCGGGTCTGTCCGACATACTGATTGACTTCAAAGACAAATACAAAGCCAAGGACTTGCAGAACATTTTTGATGAGTTGCGGCGCAAAATGCAGGATATCGCACCCAGCCTGCCGCCGGGGGCTCTCGCGCCCATGGTCATCGATGATTTCGGCGACGTCTACGGTATGTATGTGATGTTGACCGGTGAGGGCTATTCCTGGCGTGACTTGTACGACACCGCTGACGCGATCAAGAAGCAGATGATCCTGGTACCGGGTGTGCGCAAGGTGGTCATCGATGGGGAGCAGGCGGAAGTGGTGTACGTCGATATATCCCGCTCGCGTCTGGCCGAGCTGGGCATCGATATTCGTGTCATCGCGCAGGTACTGTCCTCCCAGAATGAGGTGGTCAATGCCGGTAATGTGCGGGTAGCGGACGATTACTTTCGCATCAGCCCTACCGGCAACTTCCAGTCGGTGCATGAAATCGGCGACTTGTTGATCAGTTCCAGTGAGCGGCGGCTGATCTACCTGCGAGACATTGCCACTATCACCCGTGCCTATGAGGAAGTGCCGAATAAAATCTACTACGTTAATGGCAAGCCGGGCTTGAGCCTGGGGATTTCCATGATTGGTGGTGAGAATGTGGTCGAAGTTGGGCGGCGCATGACACGCAAAATGAGAGAACTGTTGCCCACTGTCCCCATCGGGATGGAAATGGCAATTATCTACGACCAGCCCAGGGAAGTGGACAAGTCTGTCAACGGTTTTGTCCTCAGCGTTGGCCAGGCGGTGGCTATTGTGATCGCGGTGTTGTTGCTGTTTATGGGCATACGCATCGGCATCATCATTGGTGCGGTACTGCTGATTACTGTGGCGGGCACCCTGTTTTTCATGGGTTTGTTCGGGATCGAATTGCAGCGTATTTCCCTCGGTGCACTAGTGATCGCGCTGGGGATGCTGGTGGACAATGCCATCGTGGTGGCCGAGGGCATGCTGGTGCGCATGAACGCGGGTATGTCTGCGCCCCGAGCGGCGGGGGAGGCTGTGGGCAAGACCATGTGGGCGCTGCTGGGTGGCACCCTGATTGGTATTCTGGCTTTCTCCGCCATTGGCTTGTCGCCGGATAATACCGGAGAGTTCGCCAGTTCCCTGTTCTACGTCATCATGATATCCCTGTCCCTGAGCTGGATCACCGCCATCAGTTCCACACCACTGCTGTGTGACCTGTTGATGAAGCCGGGTGAGCCAGGTGGCGAAGATGTGGATCCTTACGCAGCCAGGCCATTCCAGATCTATCGTTCCCTGGTGGCGATGGCGGTAGACCATCGCTGGCTGACCATTGCCGGTGTGGTGGGCATGTTTGCGGTGGCGGTCATCGGTTTTGGCAATGTCAAAGGTGGCTTCTTTCCGGATGCCAACACCCCGATGTTTTATGTGGATATCTATGAGCCCGAAGGCGCGGATATTCGCGTCACTCGTGACGACACGCTGCGGGTGAGTGAATATATTCGCGGCTTGCCGGGGGTGGTGCAAACCAGCACGGTGATCGGCGGTCCGCACCAGCGATTTACCCTGGTCTACGACGCTAAGGAACCCTCCCGCGCTTACGCACAGATCATTGTGCAGACCGAGCGGCGCGACCAGATTCCGGAGGTGTGGCGTCAGGCTGGGGAGTTTATGCGCACTGAAATGCCCTGGCTGGATCCCATCATCAAGGCGCTGCGAATCGGGCCTGGCCGCGATGCGAAAATTGAGGCGAGATTTTCGGGGCCGGATCCTGAGGTGTTACGCCAGTTGTCTGAAAAAGCCCAGGCCATTATGCACCAGGATTATGAGGCCACCGATATACGCGACGACTGGCGTTCGCCGGTTAAAGTGGTGACGCCAATATTTAACGAGCAGGTGGGAAGGCAACTCGGGGTAAATCGTGAGGACCTGGGCGGGGCCCTGCGATACGCGTTTGAAGGTATGCCTGTAGGCACCTACCGCGACGGCATTCGGTTGTTGCCCATAAGACTGCGGGCGCCGGAGGCGGAGCGCGGTGATATCGACAATATGCGCGACACCCAGGTGTGGAGCCCGGTGTTGGGTCGCTCGGTACCGGTGTCTCAGGTGGTTTCCGGCTATGAGACCCGCTGGGAGAATGCGGTAATTCGCGGGCGCGATCGTATCCAGACCATCATTGCTTCCTGTAATCCTACGGGCGAGTTGGCAACCCCTCTGCTCGCTCGCTTGCGCCCGAAAATAGAGGACCTGGAACTGCCGCCGGGTTACCGTCTGGCCTGGGGCGGCGAGTATGAGGATTCCGTGAATGCACAGGCGGGGCTTGGCGGTGCTCTACCGGTCGGTTTCCTGCTAATGATACTTACCAGCATCTTCCTGTTTGGCAAGCTCAGGCAGCCAACCATTATTTGGCTGACGGTACCCCTGGCAATTATCGGCATTAGCGCGGGTCTGCTCAGTACCGGCGGCGCCTTCGATTTCATGTCGATATTGGGAGCGCTATCCCTGGTTGGATTGCTCATCAAGAACGCGATTGTCCTGATCGAGGAGATCGACCAACAGATTGATACCGGCAAGGATCGTTACGAGGCGATCCTTGATTCAGCGGTAAGTCGTATGCGACCGGTGATGTTGGCGGCCGGGACGACCATTCTCGGATTAATTCCGTTGCTGTCAGATGTATTCTTTCTGAACATGGCTGTCACCATTATGGCGGGGCTTGGGTTCGCTTCCGTTCTTACGCTGGTTATAGTACCGACGCTGTACGCGGTTTTTTTCGGGATCAAAAAGGGAGCGGCTTAAACGCCGCTCTCCACATCTTCGGCTCGCCGTTTGAGCTGCGATTGATTGGTGTTCTGCTGCACCTGAACGTTCGATAGCCTGATACCGATCAGGCTCGCTACCAGTATGGCAATGTAAAACTGTCCGGTAATCGCTTCCATATAGCTAATAAATCGCGCCAGCGGTAGAACTGCGCTTATGTCGCCGTAACCCAGCGTAGTGAGCGTGACGAAGCTGAAGTAGATCACGTCCTGCAGGTTGTCGTGCCAATCGCTGTGATCAAGACCTGAAAGCGAACCCGGATACAGTTCTTCAATCAGCAAATAGCCAAATGCCCAGCCCAGCGCCATCATAAGATAGATGCAGATGGCGCCGATAATCTTGTTGCCGTCGACGTTGCCGGAAAACAATACCTGCCTGCAGGCCAGGTAGGTGGTCAGGTTCAGGAACACGAAGATGAAGCCCAGTTGCACCAGAGTCAGGCGAGCGTCTTTCAGAAACACATCGCCTATCATCAGTGCGGCGACAACCAGAGACAGGCCGATGCGTGAGCGCAGCCAGTGATCGCGCTGTTGCTCCATGGACCAGACCGCCACCAGCAGGGCGACACTGATACTGATGTTGATTAGACGCTGTCCGCCTGGAACTCCATACTGCGCAAGCAGGGCCCCGCTGAACAGCAGGAACACCAGGCCGCCCAGCAACCAGATAAAATTGTCCCGCCGGGAGACTGGCTGCAGCATCGTGTTTTCCCCTTTTTTGAGTGAAGCACTCGAAACGGTTGCGTTAGTGTACCACCAAGCAAAACCCTTGCCTGCACCGAGACTGGTGCGATCGAGGGTGGAACGTGATGCGGCGCCTTTTGCAACCAGTATGGTCACATCACGTAAGAAAATTTCTGCCAGCTCCAGGGCAGCTGCTTAGTTGCGATAGAGGAGCGGTACAGCTTCAGGTGGGATGACTTTATGGCAGGCGTATATAGCGTCTGGCGCTTTGCGCCAGCAAACTTCCCTTATCTATCAGGGTTTGAAGACTTTTTACAAACATCAGCGATTGCCTGTTGTTGAGATACCAATGAATCATAAAACGCTCTCTGGCCTGTTTCTTTCCATATACCAGCGATTGAAATTCCGATTCCTGCAGGGCAAATTCATCGAAATCCGCATTCGAAAGTTCAAGATCGAATAAATTGGCCACTCTACGAATCAATCTTTTGGTGTTGCTGACCTTTAGGTACCCTGGCAGCTTGTTGATGCCATCTGTTGCAAGGAGAAAAAAGAACACCGAACGAATGAAAATGACTTTGTATGACAAACTCTTGCCCCACTCCCACTCTTGATCAATAAATTTTATCTCGTCGCCTTCGAAGAAAGTATTTGACCAGATGCAATCGATGTACCCACCGGGTAGCTCGCCTTCAGTAGATAGGGCTTCGACTTTTTCCAGCCAGTGCTTGACCAGATCGAAGCACTCGCCAAATTCTCTTTTCCGGTTCAGGCAGGTCAGCAAAATGCGTGTATGCAGGGAATAACCATCAATCCACAAACAGGATACTTCGTTGACTTTTAACCGAGAGTCCTCCTGGCTGGACCTTTCATGCAAACGTACTTTTTCAACCCGGAATTTACCTTCTTCCTTGAAGAATCGCGTTTTCATGCGATACGGTTTGCGTCGGCCACTCGAAAACATAACCCCCAGCTGCTTAAAAGCAGATTCATTGCCAGACTCCTTCCCGGCGACTACGACAAACGAATTCGAGAAAACAGTCAGCAGATTGTTTTTGGCCAGCTCCAGGGTTGTTAGTGACTCATCAAACAACCTTTGTGCAGTTCCGTAATAATCTCTGGAAGAAAACTTTGACACCATTTCGCCGGCAATACCTGCTTCCAGGAATTCTTCGGAAAAAACCGCATCAGGAATCTTGTAGTCGGGGTAGGGGTAGCAAAACTCTATACTTTTAAAGTGGCGAGAAAGCTTTTCTTCAAGCTCGTTTCTACCGAAGGTTTTAACTTTATCTGAAAATACTGGATAGCCCTCAATGCCCTCAAACATCACCTTCAGATGATCCTCGCGTGAAGAGGCAAAGTACTTCAATCCGAATTGGTTTTCGATCGCAATAATCACCCTTCCAGAAGCAGTCAGCAAGTCACCAAAATAGCTCAACACACGGTCGTAAGGGTTTTCTTCCTCGATAAATAGTGCCGAGTATTCCAGAACGCCAATACATACAATCAGATCAAACTTCTCGGTAAACTCAAGCTTCTGGAATGGTGCGCAGACAATGCTTACATTGTCACAACCCTTGTTTCTCATTCGCGCCAATTTCGCGCGGATAGGGCTTCCTTCTACAGAAACAACGTCATCAAAGTTTTCTGACAAATATCGGGTAATTGCACCGCAGCCGCAACCCACTTCCAGAACCTTCAACCCAGGATCGAAATCGAATCCTGACAACAGTTGCGCGCGTTTTACCGATAGGTGATATTCACTGGGCCAATCCTTGATCCAGGCCTTCAAGTCAGCTGAACCACTGGACAAATCGATATCTTTCTCAAACACTGAGTGCAGATATTTTTCGGCGTGACTTCCATCTGAATAGGCAAATGATGTGTGTTCCCTGAGTCGCCAGACGCCGTATTCTTCTAGTATCAGATCATTGCTGATTTTGTTTTCAACGCCCACTTTTGATCAACCTTAGTATTTGGATTTTATACTGCCGCTTAAGCACTTGTTTGCTATGTACATTAATACGCAGGTACTGATTAAAACTCTTATCGACCAGGCATAAGCCGCGCCTTCAATGCCGTATGCGCTGGTGAGATACCATAGATACGGTACATACAGGATCAGTTCGGTCAAATGAATTTTTGCCGTTATATCCGGCCTGCCCGAACCTTGCACCAATACCTGGGCGATATGCCCGAAACTGTTGATGAACACACCGACAGCCAATATCTGAGCGACCGCATAGCCATTTATGGAAAACTCTTCATTAATCCAGAGTGCTAGACCAATTTCAGAGTAAAAATATACGAGGCTGCAACAGATTGCCATTACCAGGCCCAGCCCCTGTATGGAATTCCAGTAAAGCTGCCTGATGCGCACAGGATTGTCGCGCCCCAGGCGTGAGAATTCAGGAAATAGTACTGAAACAATCACTGCAGGAATAATCAGCAATTTGGAAACCACCTCATAAGGCGTTACGAAATACGCAACCGCTTCCGCTGAGATCATCGCGACAATAAAGAATCGGCCCAAATACAACAGCAGAGGACCAACCAAATTGCTAATAGTCATCCAACCACCAAACGATAGCAGAGATACGAACAGATCGAGCTGAAATTCGCCAAACTTCCGAATTAGAGGATACTTTTTAAGGCACAGAAATAGATACGTTAACCAGGAGGCGAGTCTGGCCAGAACAAGAATCAAAGCAATAACTGCCAGAGAATCGGTGTAGTAGCTAACAGCTAACGGCCCCAAAAAAGTAATAGCGCCCAGTGGTATGCGTACAATATTGACCAAACCAAATTCCTGATAAGCTTCCAGAATTCCGCGTAACGCGTTTGAGGAAATAACTACAGGGATAGACAGGGAAAGATATAAAAATGCGGAAGTCGTTTCGCCGGAGAGGGTGTCAGGTATCTTGAGTAACGTGGAAACAAAATATGGAGCTAGCAGGGCAATAGCAATCGCTCCGATAATACCCAGGCCGATCATTAGTGTAAGAGCAGACCAAACCAGGAAAGGTATTTCGTGATTTTGATCAGTATCAATTCTTTCGGATACCAATTTTGTCAATGAGCGCCCAAGGCCCATATCAAAAACGCCGAAATATCCTACCACCATCCATACCAATGTCAGGACACCGAATCTGGGGGCGCCAAGTACGTCTACTAATCGGGGAATGGTTATTACTGCCAGAACCAGTGGCGAACATATACCAACAAAATTCCACACGACATTCCTGGCCAGCTTTTTATTATGTTTTTCGTAGCTCATACCTTGAAAAACTATCTCTGATTTGGGTTGATCCCTCCAGCGGTCATACTACGAGAAAAAACACCATTAGGGCACCGCTACTTCCCGCAGAAATTGCCGAAGCCTATAATATTATCAAACTCACCTGAACCTGTTTGATAATGACCATACCGCGGCTGCACGTATTACTATCCACATTTAACGGTGAAACCTACCTGGAAGAGCTACTGCAGAGCATTCTCCATCAGTCGTATAGTAATTTTCAGCTACATATCCGAGACGATGGTTCCGGCGATACAACGCCTGAAATTCTGCGAAAATATGCATCACTGGATAAACGCATAGTTATCGAGCTGGGAACCAATATCGGTGTACAAGCAAGTTTCTACGAAGTACTTGAAAAAGTAGACGATGCCCATGGCCTATATGCGTTTTGCGACCAGGACGATATCTGGCAGGAACACAAGCTCACAATAGCTGTTGATGCCCTCAATCAATCTGACAATCAAGATTCTACGCTTTATTGTTCGCGTCTCAGCTGTGTCGACTCGGAGAATAGATTTCTCTATGACTCAGCCCTGGCAAGAGATCCGGGCGCTTTTAACGCGTTGGTGGAGAACTCGGCAATCGGTTGCACTTGCGTGTTCGGGCACCAATTACGCTGTGATTTTTTGCGAGCTAAGCCCGAAGACATGATCATGCACGACTGGTGGCTGTATCTGTGTGCGGCCAGCAACGGGACAATCATATACGACAAAGTTCCGCGTATTCGCTATAGGCAACACCTGAACACGGCGACGCCTCGCGAACCCGGCATCTCGCGCCTTAAAAATCGTTTTCTAGGCCTGCTGAGCAGGGCCCGAAAAGGAAATGCAGGGCTGGATTCGCTGAATCAAGCCAATAAATTTGTGGCTACCTACCCGGAATGCACTAGTGACATCAAAAATACCCTGCACACTTTGAACAATTTGCATGGCTATAGAAACATGCTAAAGAGAGTCGAATTCGCGCTGAAAACAAGAATGCACAGAAACGATCGCCTGGAAAATATCGCGCTTAAACTCGTCATCATCTTTGACTTGCACTGAGGGTGTTCTGAGTGGAATCCCCTATGGATCGTGTGGTGGCTAAAAAGTAAGCAATTGCCTGGAGACCGGGCCTCGCCCAGGCCAACATCCCCGGAAGCTGCCTTTCCGTAGAGGGTGAAAAGTTTGAATTGCTCCAGTTTCACCCGCACGCGCCAGGAGCGTAACGTGGATTCGCGCATGTAGGCCGAGCTACAGTTTCAGGCCGGGCTTGATCATGGCTGGATTATCCTCACCTGGGTTCGGCAATAGTCCGCACGGGAAAGGGTCATGTCGAAGCGACGGTTTGCACTCAGGGACGCATGCCGAATCGTACCGGGTGTACCTGCTCCTGCAAACGCGGCTGGATGTCTTCGACCCACTGGCACAACAGCGGTCGCGTTTCCCGCGGGTCGATGAGGTCGTTGACTGCGAAGGACTCGGCGGCAGGGAAGGGGGTGCGCGCGGCTGCCAGTTTTTCTTCCAGCTCTCGCCGCAGGGTCT
>JAPUKZ010000433.1 GCA_027295405.1 Gammaproteobacteria bacterium | reverse complement strand
AAAGATTCGTAGATCACCGAGACATTATCTGCATCGTGGATGAAGCCGCTGGAGGTATCGATTTCGGTATAGACCTTTACCCAGAAATCTATGTCAGGCTGTAGCTCGGCGGGCCGGGGAAACAGCTCCTGCGCCATACTTACCGCGCTGCCCAAAAAGAGCAGGCACAGGCACATCGGTTGCACTGAAGCGGGAATCCGGAATTTCATAAGAGGTTCAATTCAATATCCAAAATGCAGGCATTACACACCCAAGAAACTGAGTATATGACGAATAAGGCACCTCTGGCACCTCCCAGGACACCAACGGGTGACTCCCGGGGTGATTTCAGCTTGAAAGGGCGGCGCCAAGCCTCAGGGTTTCGATGCTACCGTGATCAGGGCTCCGCTGGTAACGAGCACCGCTCCGCTACCGCGCGAGAAGAACTCATCGGGAAAAACCACCAGGCTAATCACAGTACCTTCCGGTGCTGAGCCCATTGCCAGCGTAAGCATTCCGGGGCTGACGCTGACAGTCACGCCAAAGTCCAGGCTTGAACAGAGTTGGGCCTCTGCTTGTTGACCGCTCAGCACCGCCTCGTCGGCAACCACCGCAGCTGCGCTGTCACCACGACACAGGGCGAGAATGCTGTCGCCTTCGCCGAGCTCCACCTCACACTGGGCGCTGCCTCCCGGCGCCACGGTCTGCGGACAACTAATGGCCGGCAACTGGTCGACATCGCTTTCAACGAAAATGGTCTTGCCATCACCGTTGCCACCACCGCCGGGACCAGGGCCCGGCCCTGGACCTGGCGCGGGCGTTGGCAGTATCTGGCCGATGGGTGTCCACTCGATGAAGTAATCCTCTACCTCACCCTGGATAAAGCCTGAGGCGGGACCCTGCCCGTCCCAGTTGGTCGTGCCCACGGCATCCCGCACGCTCTCGGAGGACACCATGTTGCGCGCCCATACCGGAAATATCAGGCGCCCGAAGGGGCCTGATGTTGGCCACGGGAAGGGCCGGGTAACCAGGATCCTGGAGGTGTCGGGCACCACCGGAAAAACCTCGTCCCTGGCAACCCACTCATCCACGGCCGAGCCTGGTGCTGTGCCCCACTCACCATCGCGCACCAGGTCAAACAGCATATTCCAATAGGCAATACCTTCCGTGGTTGCGCCCGGCGCGGTCCAGACCCGGGTGATGAAAAAGGCATTCACCCGGGTGGTAATCCAGATCACCAGCACGCCGTTCATATTGATGGTATAGGGCGGCACCGGGTCGCAGCCAGTCGCCGCCGGGTCGTGGCTGGCATTCTCCTTGTCGCAGTCCGCCTTGGTTGCAACAGGTAGCGGGGGATTCAGGTTGGCGGGACCATCGGGATCGGCGGGGTCGGTGGCGCCTGCCTCCATGCTCGGAACATCGCCGGCAAAGAAAACAGGAGTGGCGCCGAAAAACGGCCCTTGCCGGAACGGCCCGATCCAGAATTGCTCCACATCGAGCAGAAATGGCCCGGGTTCGGGATCGGTTCCCACGGTGGGAAATTGCGCCGCGATACCGGCGTTGTCGTAAATCATGACGCCGGGCGTAGGTCCTGGAAATGGCGCGTAGTACCCGGTATCCATGCCCAGGTCGCCGTCCGGGGCATCACCGTAATCAGCGGCGGGTTCCGGTGGCGCCGGAGGTGGCGGCGGGGGCGGAGGTGGCGACAATAAGAGGAAGACAAGATAGCCAAAGCCCAGCAGAGCCAGGAAAATAAGCAGGTTGCGAATAGACATGGTTCCCTCCCATTACAGTGGGGCATCGGCAACAGGCCACATCATTCCCGCGCAGGGAGAGAAGGTGCGCGCGAGTACCTTTCTATCAAGGTAGGCGAGGTTAGGAGATCAGTCAAAAGTGCGCGCTGCCTCGACCTGTTCAATCTCGAAAGCAAAGTTTGCCCCTACCCTTCCCAATCCGTTCTGGGTGTCATCAAGGTACCCTGTTGTTCGAATTCGCAATGTGAGCCAGTTTTTTTCGGTAGATTGCCATACCATGACTTTTGAGCGGCAGAAACAGGCTGTCGGCCAGTGACTGCCACATCCACATTAGCCTGTCTATCGCCGGAGGGTTGGTCAGCAGTTTGACGTCGCCAAAGCGACCACTTTTGACATCTGTCAGGTACCGAAGATCACCAAAATGCCGGTAACCGTTGAGCCTGTCCAGCCAGCCCTCCAATTTGTCCAGCAGCTGGGATACTGAGGGTACGAGACCGGTAAGCCAGGAAAGGCCCTGCACCAGCCGCAGTATTACAGTCATTCCCGCGCCCGGCGGCACGCGGGGCACGATGTCGCTCGAGTTCACGACTCTGAAGACCGGTGTTTTGATTCCCTGAAAATACTCGTAGTTCGCAACTCTCGGTCCGCCAAAGGTGTAACAGGCTCCGTTGACATTTGATGCCGTTTGCCTGGTCGTCAATAATGCAAGCGCACCACCCAGTGAATGGCCGGTGATGAAGATCGGCAACGGCTCCCCATTGCCATCCTTTGCCTCTGGGCTGTCGAGTATGTCCTTTACCCGTTGCAAGGCCGTCTTCCCGGTGGCGTCCGTTTCCTCCATCAAAGCCTGATGAAATCCCGAATGTATTTTTGTCTCGCCCTCCACTTTCGGCATGGCTTTCGCGTCAGTTAACCAGTCGGAGACTTTTTGTTCGGTACCGCGAAACGCGATTACTACATAGGACGCTTCACCTCCGACATTGCGCTTGCAGGCAAAACCCTGGGTCTCGGCAACATGGATGGTGTCGATCAGATCAAAACCGGAGACCTTGAGAATTTCGCTGAAAAAAACACGGCTGTCGACACCCTTTATCAGCAGCTCTTCGGCAAACTTGCCGAGTATTTTCTCGATATCTTCCTGCTTGTCGAAGGTTTTGCCCAGCAGGTGCTTCGCGGCGTCCTTCATGACGCCACCGGATCCCTCGAATGGGTAATAGGCAAGGGCAGACATTTCCGCCATGACATACGCCATACGGTCGCTGTACGCGGGGCGTCGCATGGGTGGTGACAAAAGCCTGCTGTCTCTGAAGTATTTGACCTCCCCTTGTGAGGTACTTTTTGGCCGGCGCAGAAAGGAAAGTACTCCCGTGCCCGCAAGGCCCGACACGAGCGCTGCGATGGATGCGGAAACACCTGGATTTTCACTTAAAAGCGCTATCAATGCCTGTATTGAAATCTCTTCCATTTTTCTGCTCCTCAACGACCGGTGGTATATCAGGCGGCGGCAGGATGCGGCAACGCCCGGAGTTCTTTGTAAAGAGGCCGAATGTCACGATAACTTCGAACAAGTAACCAGAGCAGCCGGGCCCAGCCAATCGCACCAGTCACCGCCGTTCGAATAATCCGCAAGATAGTTGCCAGTACGCGGCAGCTCAAATGAAATGCAGAACCAAAGTAGCGCAGTCGATGTGAAGCCAACATCAAGTCTTTCGGACTGACGTCGGCGGGCACACATGCACGAACGTCGCCATCTCGCGCCAGCAGCAGTTGCACGCTCGTCTCGGTCTCGATCTCGCCTTTGGCGTACTGCCCGACGGAGGCGGCCACTGTTTTCATCGTCAGCCTGGCTATCTCGAAAGCCTTCATGGAATAGCGAAAGAACGCGCGCACGAGATTGCGTCCGATTTTCAGAATCTTTGCGAGTCCCCGGCGTATCCACTGCCAGAGTCGCCGCGCACCATCCCATAGCCTCATGCCCAGGCTACGACCTCTTGTCCAGGTAGTCTCAATCTGATCCTGTGTCTTCAACTCCTCTGTTACCTCTCGGCTATACTCATCTCGAACAAGCCCTGCCGGAGCCGGCGCATCTGCGCCAGGGTCCGCCAGGCGGCCCGAAAGCTCCGGATCGGCCAAGGCCTTGAAGAGCTCCGGCGTAATGAATTCCTCCAGGCGCTGTCTGTCCCGCCTTTTGCGGCGACGTTCAGACCTCTCCGGATCCTGATCGAACATTTCCTTATCCTGACCAAACTGATTCCAGAATTGCGTGAGCGCCGTTTCAATTTTCCGGTTGCGTCTGGTCACACTTTTCTTGAACAGATAAACGGGGTAATTTCGGTTGTAACTGATATCGACATCGAAACCCAGCAACCACAACTCGATTTTAGCCAGGCATGCCAAAAAGGACTCCACCTCGGGGTCGGTTTCGCCACGCCTCTCCGTAGTGTGCTTTACGTACGAAAACACCCACCGGTCGCGACCACCAATGTTTGCCAGTTTACCAGCAGCGGCAACGGCGCCAAGCAGCCGATCCTGATCAAACAACTGTCCGATCAATTCCAGTAGGGGGGGCTGAGGATCACCCAGTGCCACCAGTTTAAAGCGGCCGCACAGCGACCAAAATTGTTCGAGCTCATTATTGGGAACCGCCTCGGATGACAATTTTTGAGTGGGCTTACGGGCAACGAGACCCAGCGACCAGAGCCGAAGGCGGGCGGCGCGAACAAGCGCAGGCAGCGGTCGATCGCCTTTGGAGTACCCGGCCACGTTGGTAGGCACTTCAAAGGTCACAAGCTCCTGCAAGGCCTGCCATGTCTGCACACCGCTCCACTTGTCTACCGCCAGTCCCGCGCCGCGCTGAAACGAAGCAACGGCGCTGAGGAAGCTGTCGCGTTTTGAAGCGCGAGGGGAACTGGCCACGTCTTTGGCATCTTTCAGGTAACCGAGCAGCCAGAGTCTTTCCGCGATGACCGTTTCGCGAACCAGGTTGGCTCGACCTTGCAGCGCATCTATTTCGTTTTCAGCCGGCACGTCAAGGATAGCCTCGCGATCGGCCGCATTGAGAATGTCTTCCAGGTCAGCGTAGTCCTCCAGCAGTACCGGTTGCTGTGGGGCCTCTTTGGGCGGCCGGAAGTCAGTGGGTGTGCGCAGCTCTTCCGGAAAGGGTGGGAGCGCCACTGTCAGTCAAATACGCCCTTGACGAGTTCCGCTAGTCCGCGCCGGGTTTTGAGACCCGCTTCCACGGCGGCTGTGTGCATTTCCAGAGCCTTGGTTGAGACATCGTCGCTAGTCAGGAAATTGTAGGAATCGCCGTCAAACTGGTAGTAGGCTTCGGCAACCAGCGTAATGTTGCCCTCCGCATTCGCCGCCTCTACGGCGTCTCTCACCTTGTCCATTCCGTGCTCATTAGCGCCAAGGTTATCCATATCTACAGTGACTGATCCAGTGTAGGTTTGGACGTGCAGACTGCTCAGGTCCGAAATGGCATTGCCAATTTTTGTAAATGCATTACGTATAGACATAGTTTAACCCTCCAGGATTTGTGATCTTTTTTACGGCAGTTCGGGAGCAGGGAAGCGAAAATTTTCCCATCTTCCATCGATGTCAATAGTCAGCTCATTGAGTGGCACCAATTCACCGCTCGCCACGAATCTTTCGACCCAACTGGCAAGCGCAACCAGTGTGAACTCCTGCAATCCCGGAAATTTGCGGTGGAAATACCTGAGTCGGATGCGACGCGTGGACCTTACCTTTTGATTGAGTTCCTTCACGGCGGTCGCCAGAGCCATGTGCTTTTTCTCCCCTGATCGGAGCGGTGGATCCGATTCTGCTCTAAGTCTAGTACAGCATGGGCTGCCCGCAAGGATACCGATCCAGGCGCTGGGACGCGTTTTCTCGGCTGCCTGTTTTGCGCGCTTGAGGGCGGCGGCCTAAAAAAATCCCGCTCAGCGGACCACGCCCTCGGCACGAAGTTTTTCTATTTCCCCGTCATCCAGCTGCAGGATACCCCGCAACACCTCGTCGTTGTGGCTGCCAATCTCCCTGCCCGGCCAGTCTGTGCGTCCCGGGGTCGAATCCAGTTTGGGCATAATGGCGGGAATTTTGAGTGGCTCACCGTCAATTTCCACCTGCTCAAACATGCCCCTGGCCAGGTACTGGGGATCCGTCATCATGTCCTCCACACTGTAGATGGGACCTACCGGCACCCGTACTTCCTCCAGCGTGTCGATAATGTGGGCTGATGGATGGGCAGCACACCACAGGGCCAGGGCCTCATCTATTTCCGTTTCGTGCTGGACCCTGCCGGCGTTGTCTGCCATGGCAGCGTTGTCCGCCATATCAGGGCGTCCGGCCGCCGTCATCAAGCGCTTGAAGATCGAGTCTCCATTGCCACCGATGACCACGTGCTTGCCATCATCACAGCGATAGGTATTGGTGGGAACGATGCCGGTGATGGTAGTACCGGAGGGTTCACGTATCGCCCCCGCACCATCAAACTCCGGAACCACACCCTCCATCAGGTTGAAGATTGATTCATACAGGGCGACGTCGATAACCTGTCCCTTCCCCGAATTCGGCTTGGCTCGCTGAATAAGTGCCAGCGCGATACCCAGCGCGGCATGAATACCGGCCACTGTATCCCCCAGGCTGATATTCGGGCGCACCGGTGCCTGGCCGGGTTCCCCATTCAAATAGCGAAAGCCGCCAAACCCTTCTGTTACCGAGGCATAGCCGGGCTTGCTGGCATAGGGACCGGTTTGCCCATAGCCCGAAATACGCGCATAGACCAGCCCGGGATTGCGCTGCTTTGTCTGCTCGGGCCCCAGCCCCCAACTCTCCATCAATCCCGGACGAAAGTTCTCTATCACAACATCGGCAGTATCTATCAGTTGCAGGGCCAACTCCCGACCGCGCTCGGATTTCAGATCCAGGGTGACGCTTTTCTTGTTGCGACCGAGACTGCGGTACCACAGGGAGGTACCATCTCGCAGCAGGCGCCAGCCGCGAACCGGGTCGCCGCCCGGCGGCTCCACCTTGATCACCTCGGCACCAAAGTACGCCAGGATAGTCCCGGCAAACGGCCCGGCCAGCAGCTGGCCCATTTCGATAACCCGCAAGCCCTCCAGGGGCCTCTCCACCTCGCTCACAGCAGTTCACCTTACTCGCATTCGGTTGCCAATCTTACAGACAACAGCGGGTGACCAGCCAGCTAAATGAATTGCACCTGGCGCCAGACCTGCTATACAGAAAACAGCCTTGTTTAGTTTCAGGAGCAGGTATATGCGCCTGTTTGCGGTTTTCCTCGTCATTTTTCTGGCGGCACCGGCAGCGGCCCGAACGCTGGACCCGGGTGCCCCGGCCAATGCTCTGCTGGAGCAACTTGCGCCCCGATTGGAGGCACAGGCCATTGATGTTGCACACAATCTCAACAGCGCCAGGCTAAAACCCAGGCGCAAACCGGGTCGGCCCCGCCTGGGCATGCTGGCGGATATGCCACTGGGGATGCAGGTGAATTCTGCTGAACTGGAGCACTGGGAGAGCAGTTATCGTGACCGGCGCCTGCTCGCCATCGCCGCCATCCCGGCAAGGAATTTCGCCGCCACTGACAGCCAGTTTCTCAACAACTGGTTTGCCAATTCGTCCCCGGAGCGGGTTTTCATTACCCTGGCATCGGCAGACCGGGATTCGGCCGGCAT
>JAPUKZ010000432.1 GCA_027295405.1 Gammaproteobacteria bacterium | reverse complement strand
GCACCACACCGGTCCCTTCCATCTCTCCGGCACCGTCTCCCAGGGCAACACAGTTGTCCGGTAAAACCGGCTGCAAGGGCACCGCACTGGTGGTCTGGGCAGGCGTTTTCCAAACCACGTTGTACTCCTGCTCGCCCACTTCAACCAGGCGCAGCAGGGAGGGGGCGAAGCGGTGAGCCTGGGCCGGCACACTCAACAGCAATGGCAGCAGCAATGGCAGCAGCAAGTGCCAGCAAACCCGGCGTATTTTCACATCAGCACCTCATAGTCTTGCCGCACCCGCGCGATTGCGTCGCGCAAGCTCTGGTTGCGCTGCTCCAACAACAGATCGCGTTCAATCTGGGTCCGGACCTCATCCAGGCGCGCCGGGCGTGCCGGCTCCAGAGCCTCCAGCCAGACCAGGTGATAACCGTAGGTGGATTCCACCGGGCCCACCCAAGTCTGCGCTGCCAGTTCCAGGGCTTGCAGGTTCATGACAAAAGCGGCACCGAAATGTCGCGCCAGTTGCTGCGGGCTCTGGGCCTGGAAACGGTAACCCGGCAAAAACGGCGAACTCAGCTGCCGCGCCTGCCGCGGATTCAGTTGTTCGGCCAGTATCCGTTGCCGAACCTCAGCTATCTGCGACTGTCGTTCGCGGGTCAGGAACACGTGTTCGATACTGTATCGCGGTGGTCGCCGCAATTCCTCCTGACGCTCATCGAAGCGGGCGACAATGGCCGCCTCGTCCGGCAGGGGTTGGGGGTTTTGCGCCAGCAGCATTTGTTCCATGACCTGGATCAGGCGCCGCTTCACCACCTCATCCCCCAGGTGCAGTTCTATACGCAGGGCGTCCTTGTACATTTCCTCATCGGTCTTGTTTTCACCCAGACGCAGAAAGCGCATATTGCGGATCAGGCGCTGTTTCACGACGTTGTCATAGAAGTGCAGATTCATCCCCAGGGCTTGCTGGAACAGCATGTCCCGATCCAGTTCCGCTGCCATCATGCGCTGCAGCTGCACCGGTCCCGGCAAGCGACCGGCAGTCGCAAACCACTGCCGTTTCAGGGTGTCCACCCGTGACGGATTGAGCGGCCCCACCACCGGTTTGGGGGGAGGATCCAGCCAGCGCAGGAAAAAAAACAGTGACGTCCCCAGCACCAGGAAATGCAACCAGGGGCGATTGATTCGTTTCAACATAGAGGTTCCGAGAGTCGTTCTTTCCGCTTACAGCCTTGGCTTAATCTTCATAGTCGATGACTTCGCCACGGCCCTGGGCCTCCACCGAGCCCATCAGGTCTTGCTGGCTCAACATCCCCGCATTCCAGGTAGCGATATAGTTGAGCCCGTCGGCCACCGTATGATCACGGCCATACAAAATCATCTCCTTGGTGCCGCGCACCGCCAGCGGTGATTTGGCGGCAATATCCCGCGCGATCTCGCTCACCCCTCGTAACAGCGCGGCGCGGTCCGGGTACACGCGGTTCACAAAACCCAGCTGTTTCGCCTCCCCTGCCTCCAGCTTGCGACCGGTGTAGGCCAGCTCCCTGACCATGCCATCACCAATCAGGCGCGGCAATCGCTGTAGCGTACCGACATCGGCGACCATCCCGATTTCAATTTCCTTGATTGAGAAATAGGCATCCTCGGTGCAGTAGCGCATATCACAGCAGCTGGTCAGGTCCACCCCGCCGCCGATGCAAGTGTAATGTATGGCGGCCAGTACCGGCTTGCGGCATTTCTCGATCGCACTAAGATTCTCCTGCAGGCGCAAAATGGTTCTGCGCATGGCCTCGGCTTGGCGCCCGGGCTCTTTGCGGCTGCCCTGGCCCGGCACGATATTGGCGAACAGGGACAAATCAATGCCGGCGCAGAAGTGTTTGCCATTGCCGGCGAGGATGGCGACCCGTGCCGTTGGCTCCGAATCTATCCATTCAAAACAGGCCTGCAACTCATTCCACATGGGCCCGTTCATCGAATTGGCTTTGTCCGGCCGGTTAAGGCACACCATTGCCACCCCCGCATCCAGTGCCAGAGTCAGGGTTTCATAGGTGGGAAGCGCCAGCGCTTCCCGGTTAGCGGCATTAAGCTCGCCAGTAGCTGACATAGGTTCCAACCTCTCTTGTCGGTAGTGATTTGGCCCGACCGTCACGGGTCCCGAAATAAAGAAAACCCACGATTTCCTCGCTGGCGGTCAAACCCAGCGCCAGCTTTACAAGCGCATCGCTGGCATAGCCACCCGTGCGCCAGATGCCGGCGTAACCCTGGCACTCCGCCGCCAATAACATGCTGTATGCTGCGCAGCCGGTAGAAAGCAATTGCTCCTCTCTGGGCACCTTGGGGTGTTCGACGACATTGCATACCGCAACCACAAGCAGAGGTGCTCGCAGCGGCGCCCCTTGCGCCTTGATCCGGGCAGCTTCGTCCGCGTTGGGGTTGGCAGCCAGCAAGGCGTCCACGAACACCTTGCCGAGTTGCTCGCGGGCCTCGCCCGCAACCACGATAAAGCGCCAGGGCTGCAGCCAGGCGTGATCGGGCGCCCGCACCGCTGCGATAAACATCTGTTCCAGGGTGTACTCATCCGGACCCGGCTCTGTCAGCCGCGGCGCGGAATTTCGGCTCTGCAACTGTTTCAGAATTTCATTCATGGCGAAGCTGTGATTCAAACCCGTAATAATGGCGGCAATGACACTAAAAAACCAGAGCTGGTCGCGTCTCGCCACAGGGCACCAGCCGGTGTTCTACAGGGTGGATAATCGCAAACGGTAATTCCAACTGCGCCAGTAGCGAAAGCAAGGCGGTCCCTGTGCTGCCTTGGGTACCCAGGGAGAAGGGAGTGAATTCAACGATCATCCGCCAGTCCAGCTTGTCGGGCATGCACCTGACAGCGGTCCAAAAATCCGGGCCTAGTGTCCGCCCGCAGTCCGCCGGGCCGAGGCCAGAGCTTCTTTGCTCACTTTCTGGCCCGATTCGTAGAACAATTTCTGGGCGAGCGTGGTATCCCGTAGCGCATTGGCGACTGCTTTCCCAATCGCCATTTTGTGCAACAGCGATCCCAGCGGGCCCAGTCCCACCCGGTAGCACATGCGATTGTGCAGGTATACCTTGCCATCGCGCTCGCGCAAGGCGTACTCGAAGACGGCCTCCGTCAGCGGTGGAATCGGCCCCTTGTCGCCGCGGTGCAGGCGCAGGGTAAAACCCTCCCCTTCACGCCATTCAATCACCGTTTCATCCAGCACCAGCTTGCGGCCCTGGAACACGCGACGGCTGGCGCCTTCTCCCTCAGTGTGTGCAGTGGTGATTTCCAGTCCGGTCAAACCGGGCACGTACTGGTCGGCCTGGGAGAAATCCCGCAGTTTCTCCCAGGCCTGGGCCCGGCTGAGCTGGATTTCGATTTCGAATTCTGCGCTGTACTTTTTACCGCTGTGCATGGGGTTCTCGCAGCCACGTAAGGCTGCGCGGGAAAGTACTACAATTGACTGCGAGCTGCCAGCGAATTAGAGCCCTGGCCTGGGGCTATTGCCAGCCGATGGTTTCAGCAAATTCCTCGGCGTAGCGGCCAATCCACTCCCGCGCCGCTTCTTCTCTGCTGAGCAGACGACCTTCATTTATTTGTATCGCCCGTTTGTAGTCTTCAATCTGGCAAAACTGCGCCACCATCCGTGCCTTGAAGGCTTCGCTGGCCTCGGCGAACTGTATCCCCGCCTCGTGGTAACCACCGACGTCACGACACCACACCACATGTCCTTGCGCCTGGTAATCAGGCCACAGTTCGGGCATGGAAATAGTCAGTTTGGCACCCACACTCAGCGCCCGGGGCACGCGGAAAGCGAGGCCACCGGCAGAGATATTAATCATGCCGGAATCAATGTGATCGGGCTCTGCCTCATCGACTTTTATATCGATGGGAATCTGATTGGGATGACGTATAAACTTGCGCATTAAAGGTCACCGAACGATCTCTTATCACTGACACCCCTATTCTTAGCAGCTACCTCAGTGGAAATCACTCAGCAATCGGCAGAGTTGTGACCCAATGCGCAGTTTGCGTCAGCGATCGACAGAGTTGTGACGCAATGCTCAGTTTGCGGCCCATTCAGAGCATATCGGGGTAGTTGTTCTGCAGCTCCAGATCTACCTCGAACCCTTCATTACCTAATCGCAGGCGCTGCGTGCTCAGCTCGATATCGTCCTGCCCCAGCACGCCGTGATCGAATTTGTAGGTCGGGCGTGCCTCGCCGGAACTGGCTGCAGCTTCGTACTGCGCCCTCTTCTCACACACTGCTTCATGCAAATTTTGCCACCGCAACCAGGCGGCACTGCCATGTCGTCTGGCCAGCATACGGCGGGTTACCCCCGGTGCCAGCACCGTGGCAGAGGCATTGTTACCCCCAAAGCCCTTGGCATTGATCACCGCATAGGACTGGGCATCGGGATCTATCTGGCAGTGCTGGTTCTGCAACTGCAGATGGCTGTCGTGCACATCTTCCGCCACCGCATCAATTGTCGCTATACCCGGCAGCCAACCGTGCTCCCAGATGCCCAGGGTTGCCACCAGTTGATCTGCAGCAGCGGCTCCGATGGAATGTCCCAGATAGGCCTTGACTGCCACCACCGGCCATTTTGCGATGCCAAAGGTGCGTGCAACTTCATTGAGAATATGCGATTCGGTCACCCGATTCTGTGGTGTGCCGGTGCCGTGCGCCTGTACCAGCCCATTGGTGCGAAGGTTTTCGTCTCCTACCATTGCCCGTGCCGCCGCTACCGCCTTGGCCACGGTAATATAGTTGCCCACCCCCGGTGCCGAAATGGACTTCTTGTGGCCATCGGCGTTCACGAATACATCCGTCACCGAAGCGTAGACAGAAGCGCCGAGCTCCAGAGCCAATTCGTCATCAAACAGCACCACCATCTGCGCAGATTCTGCAATGGTAAATCCGCAGTTTTCGGCAAAAGGCCTGCAGGCGCGCCGGTAGTCCGGATCTTCACCCTCGCCCAGGCCATCCAACTGGCGCAAACCCTTGTCGCTGGCCAGGGCACCCATGGCCGCATAGCCCTCCATCACTTCCGGGGTAATTGGCGCCTCCGCATTGCCCACAATTGCGATGCGGGAGCGGCCGGACTGTATATCGTGGATGCCCTGGCGCAAATTGTAGAGGAAGGAGGCACAGGCACCCATGCTGGTTCCGGTCGTGCCCAGGCTACCCAGCACATAGGCATTGATAAAATCTGCGGGCATCTCGGCGAAACCGAAGGGGCAATTTTTGGAGGTCACCTTGCGCCCGTTGTAGCGGGCTTTGACCAGGCCCCCGTTGCCACTGCCATCCAGCTGGCTCATTCCACTGCCCGCATAGACCGAGACCTGGTCCACCGGCACCCTGGCCTGCAACAACCCCCAGTCAATACCGGTATTAGCGAGCGCATCCGAGGCGGCGAACACGGTCATCTGCAAACCGCGGGGATGACTGCGCGACTGGTACAGCTTTCCTGGTTCGAAACCGCTGGGCAGTTGGCCGGCGGCCTTGACACTGGCCTCGCGGGTCGTGGGCAACAGGAACATCATGCCCTGGTCAATCTCCACGTGAACATGCAGGTCGTCCAGGGCGTTCACATTCCAACCCGGCGGCAACGGTTCGGGCAGGTGTTTGTGCTGGGTGCTGAAACTCATGGGCATTTGTTCCGAATGAGCCACAATGCGCCGGTTCCAGGCCACGGCGTCCACATCGAACAAGTGCGGTTCGATGCGCCTGATCAGGCTGCTGTTCGCCAGGGACTGACGCGACTGATCCGTGCCGTCCCAGCATTGGCCCGTCAAGCCGGCCAAACTGGCCCAGGTCTGATCTGCCAGCTCCTGTGGCAAAGCATCGATAACCATGCGCCTGTACCCGTGGTGTCCAGAGCTACGCCCCGCCGCATTCACACCCCCAAACCCCACCACCACCGGTAATCGCACACTCATACCCCTATGCTATAAATACTCGCAACATTGTAGGGAGGTTCTCACTTGATTTTATAGGGCATATAGGACATTTTATATGGCAAATCAGCCATTAGTCGGAGAACACCATGAAACGGGTCGTAGCAGCCCTGTATCCACGCACTCTCGCGACCAGCCTGGCCCTACCCATGGATGTGTTGCGGGCGGCAAGCCAGGCGGCGAGTGCCCAGCACCGGGGGCAACCGCAACTGGAGTTCCTGGTCGCCGCCACCTCCCCACAAGCCGTGGAAACCGTCGGTGGACTGAGTGTGCAACCCGATATTTCCCTGGCCGAAATCGGCAGTTGCGATATGTTGTTGCTACCGGCCATGTGGCGCAATCCACAGCCAATCCTGCGCCAGCAGCAACCGTGGCTGCCGGTATTGCAATCCCTGGCGGAGGCAGGTACCAGTATTTGCAGCGTCGGCACCGCCAGTTGCTTTTTGGCTGAGGCGGGCTTGCTGGACGGCCAGGCCGCCGCCACCCACTGGAATTACTTCGAGGAGTTTCAGCAGCGCTATCCGCGGGTAAAACTGAAGCGCCATCATCTGATAACCCAGAGCGGCAACCTGTACTGCGCCGGCAGTGTCAATTCGATCGCCGACCTGATGATCCATATTGTTGAGGACTGGTTTGGCTCGCGGATCGCACGCGCGGTGGAAAGCCAGTTCTCTCCGGAAATTCGGCGTCCGTTTCGGGCCCACGCCTACCAGTCCAGCGATGATGCCCTGCACCAGGATGAATTGGTGCTGACGGCGCAACAATGGTTACAGGACCAGTACCACGAAAGTATTTCACTGTCCGAGCTGGCGGCCCGACTGGACTGCAGTCCGCGAACCCTGAGCCGGCGTTTCAAGGCGGTTACCGGGCAAACGCCCAGTCAGTACCTGCAGAAGCAGCGACTGGCGGCTGCCACCGAGTTGTTGCGCGCCACCAACCTGTCGGTGGGCGAGATCGCCTGGCAGGTGGGCTTGCACGATGTCAGTTATTTCACCGCGCTGTTCAGGAAACAGCGCGGACAGACCCCGGCAAAATACCGTCTCAGTGTGCGCGCCAAGCTGTTTAACCCCAAGCTCTAGCAAAAATCGGGGACGGGGAAAATCGGGGACAGAGCACGGTTTTCTGAGAAGTTGGTGGATGTAGCACATTGTCAGAAGAAAACCGTGCTCCGTCCCCTATTTAGTGTTACGTCCCCTGTTTCTAAAACCTTGTCTCGCCCTCGCCAATATGGCTAAATGGGCGCCCCCGCAAGCCACGACAGGTGGACTCGTGTATGACTCAGGAATCAGTGGTAATTGTTAGCGCTGCACGCACCCCGATGGGTGGCCTGCAGGGTTGCCTGTCCGCGGCTACCGCGCCAGAACTCGGCGCCAGCGCCATCGCGGCCGCGGTCGAACGCAGTGGCATCGATGCAGCAGATATCGACGAAGTATTCATGGGTTGCGTGTTGCCGGCCGGCCTCAAGCAGGCACCGGCGCGGCAGGCGGCGATCGGTGCCGGCATTCCCGAGTCGACCGGCGCTGTCACCGTCAACAAGATGTGCGCATCAGCCATGCAGGCCACTATTTGCGCCCATGACAGCATCGTCGCTGGTACTAACCGGATTGCCATCAGCGGTGGGATGGAAAGTATGACCAATGCACCTCATTTGTCTATGGGGGCTCGCAGCGGCGTTCGCACCGGGCACGCCACCCTGTATGACCATATGTTTATCGACGGTCTGGAAGATGCCTACACCGGTCGCGCCATGGGCTCTTTTGCCCAGGAGACCGCAGACCAGTATGGACTCACCCGGGAGCAGATGGACGCGTTCGCCATCGAATCCCTGAGCCGCGCCAAGCACGCGATTGAACAGGGCAAGCTCAAGGATGAAATCGTACCGGTGACCATCAAGACGCGCGACGGTGAACAGGAGATTGTGGATGACGAGCAACCCCACAAGGCCAATATCGATAAGATTCCCGGCCTGCGCCCGGCCTTCGCCAAAGACGGCACCATTACCGCTGCCAACAGCAGTTCCATCTCCGATGGGGCCAGCGCCCTGTTGTTGATGGCGGAAAGCGAGGCGGAAAAGCGTGGCCTGAAGCCCATGGCACGCATCGTCGCACACTCCCGCCACTCCCAGGAGCCCTCTGAATTTACCACTGCGCCCATCGGTGCTATTCGCAAGTGCCTGGAAAAAGCCGGTTGGGACAAGGACGAAGTCGACCTGTTTGAAATCAATGAAGCCTTCGCCATGGTCACCATGTTGGCCATACAGGAACTGGGACTGGACCATGACCGCGTCAACATCCACGGCGGTGCCTGTGCCCAGGGCCACCCGATTGGCTCCACCGGTGCTCGCATCATCGTCAGCCTGATGTACCAGTTGCAACAGTATGGCAAGCAGCGCGGAATCGCCGGACTCTGTATCGGCGGCGGTGAAGCCACTGCCGTTGCCATAGAAATGCTGTAGGCAAAGCAGCTATGGCACTCAGCAGCGTCGCAGAGATTATCGATGACATCCGCCAGGGCAATATGGTTATCCTGATGGATGACGAGGATCGCGAAAACGAAGGCGACCTGATCATTGCCGCCGAGGCAGTAACGGCGGAAACAATCACTTTTTACTCCAGTGAGGCCTGCGGCCTGATCTGCCTGACCATCACCGCGCAACAGGCACAACGCCTTCACTTGCCGCTGATGGTTCGCGACAACCGCTCCCAGCACGAAACCAATTTCACTGTCTCCATCGACGCGTCCAAAAAGGTGGGCCCCGGAATCAGTTCTGCCCAGCGCGCCCAGACCGTACTCAGCGCGGTGGCAACCGATGCCCGGCCTGAGGATATTATCCAGCCCGGCCATATTTTCCCCCTGGTCGCCAAGCCCGGCGGGGTACTGCGTCGCGCCGGGCACACCGAAGCCGGTACCGACCTCGCCCGCATGGCCGGGTTCGCCCCCGCCTCTCTCATTGTGGAAATCATGAACGAAGACGGCACCATGGCGCGGCGACCACAACTGGAAGCCTTCGGCGAAAAACACGGCATCAAGATCGGTACGATTGCCGACCTGATTGCCTACCGGGCCATGCACGAGCAATCGGTTGAACTCAAGGACCGTCGCCCAATCCCCACGGAATTTGGTGAGTTCGAGCTATACACCTTTCTCGACCTGCTCGACGACAAGCTACACTACGCCCTGACCATGGGGGAAATTCCCGAGGACGAACCGGTGCTGGTGCGGGTGCAAACCATCGACACCCTGCGGGATATTATGGGTACTCAACTTCCCGATGAGGAGTCGGGCTGGTCTTTCCGTCGCGCCATGCAACGCATCGCCGAGGAGGGTCAGGGGGTAATGGTGCTGATCGGCCAGGAAGAAAGCACGGCGCAACAACTCGAGCAGGTATTGCAGTTTCCCAACGTGCCGCAGACTGTCAGCACTTCAGGCGTGGACGGCACCCATATCTATCGCCTGATCGGTACCGGTTCCCAGATTCTCAAGCAGGTGGGTGTGAGCAAGATGCGCGCCCTCTCCGCCCCGACCCGATTCAATGCCCTGTCAGGGTTTCATCTGGAAGTGACGGAGTTTATTGAGGCCTAAGACCTCAGCGCCGGACCCGCCCCCTTGGCGGCTACCCTGGCGGATGGCCGCCCCGGCGCTTTTACCCTCAGTGCATATTCTGGCGGACGACAATTGTGGCCGTGCTCAGGGTTACCACGCCGATCAAAATCATCGGCCAGGTATTTCGCCAAATTTGAGCCGCACTCATTGACTTCAAGAAACTGCCCTGCACGATAATCAGAAAATGTTTCAGCGGGCTGCCCTCAGCCACGACTTGCAGCCAGTCGGGCATGTTATCTACCGGCGTCACAAAGCCCGAAATCAACAGGATGGGTACGATGCAGAAGAAGGTTCCCAGAATGGCCTGCTGCTGGGTATAGCAGAATGACGAGATCGTCAGGCCAATGCCCGCCACCGATAAGACAAACACAACCATGCTGGCAAAGAACCATAGCGGATTACCCGCGTAGGGCACGCTGAACCCATACACTGCCAGCAAAGCAATAATTGTGGAGATAAAGATGCCGGCCAGCAGCGCGGGAATGATCTTGCCTGCGATAATTTCGACAGGCGCCAGTGGCGACACCAGCATTTGATCGTAGGTACCCAACTCCCGCTCACGGGCAATGGACAAGGAGGTCATCATCAGAGGCATCATCATGCCCAGCGTGGCGGCCAGACTGGGTACAATAAACCAGATGAACTCCAGATTGGGATTGAACCAGTGCCGCACCCGTGCCTGAGGCAGGACACTCCCCGCAGTCGACCGCATGGAAACTTCCGCTCCCAATTCCGCCGCGATCGCGTTGAGATAGGCGAAGGTTATCTGCCCGGCATTAGCCCGCCTGCCATCGATCAGGATTTGCACAGCGGCGCCGCTGCCGGCCGATACATTGCGAGAAAATTCAGGGAGAATATGAATACCGAGCAAGACATCCCGCGCGACAATCATGTCACCGAGTTCAGTGAGATTTTTAACAGCAACGAGTTCTTTGACAAAGCTGGCGCTACCGACCCTGGCCACAAACTCATGCGACCAGCGACCCTGGTCATGATCGAGCAGCGCCACATCCACATTTTTCACTTCCAGTGTGGCCGCAAACGCAAAGATGAAAACCTGCACGATGGGCATTACCAATATCATAGTTCGCGATTTTGGATCGCGCCAGAAAACCACCAGTTCTTTGATGATCGTGGCGACGAGGCGCTCAAACATCAGTCCAACCTCTTGCGCGAATTGGCAAAGGTAATGGCAAAAAACAGAGCTCCCACGGCGAGCATAGCCAACATATTGGGTATCAGTACCGGCCAGATATCCCCCGCCAAAAATACTGTCTGCAAGGATGAAACATAGTAACGGGCAGGAATAACCCGGGTAATTGTCTGGATAATCGGCGGCATACTGTCAATTTCGAAGATAAATCCCGACAGTAACAACGCCGGCAGATAAGCGGACATCAGCGCTATCTGGGAGGCGATAAACTGGTTTTTGGAAAGGGTGGAAATCAGCAGCCCCTGTCCCAGAGCCGGTACCAGGAACACACAACTGACCAGCAGAAGGGTCAGCGGCGATCCCCGCAAGGGTAAACCAAATACTTTATGGGCCAGGAACACGCAACCGATAACGGCCGTTATACCGAGCAGAAAATAAGGTAGCAACTTGCTTAATATAATCTCCAGCATACTGGCCGGCGTGGACATAAGCGCCTCCATGGTGCCGCGCTCCCACTCTCTTGCTACCACCAGGGCCGTCAGCAACGTACCTATCAAGGTCATTACAATGGCAATCGCGCCAGGCACCAGTACCCGCCGGCTCTCCAACTCGGGGTTAAACCAGAAGCGCTGCTGCAAATCGATAACGGGGCCCCGGGCCCTGCCGCTGCCATTGCGGCCGGCGAGCCAGTTGTTGAAAACACCCTGGGCATACCCCGCTACAAAGTTGGCAGTATTGGGAGAGGAGCCGTCGGTGATAATCTGAATCGCAGCGCCACTGTCAGGGTTCAGCAATCTCTCATCGAAATCCGCGGGAATGACCACAAACCCCTTGAGCGTCCCGCTTACCACATGTTGTTCAACCTCCTTTCGATGGCGCGCCGGCGTCACCTTCAGAAACGGTGTGCCGGCATAAGCCCCCGCCAGACTCTGCGCTTGCGGGCCATCACCTTCCAGGACGACGCCGATGGGAACGTTGCGCACATCCAGCGATACCGCAAAAGCAAATAGGAACAGCAATATGGGCGGCAGCACAAAAGTAATAATAAGCGCCGAAGGATCCCGCATGAGCTGCAGGGTTTCTTTTTTGACCAGCGCGATAAATCGAGTCACGCGGCCTGCCCCTCCAACTCTGCTTGCTGGTTCTGATCTTCTATCAAGCGGATAAACGCTTGCTCCATGGTCGGCTCGGGCAGGTCGGCACTGGCAACGCTGGCCTTGAGCCGGTCGGGGGTATCCAGTGCGATCAGCTGACCACGATTGATCAGTGCCACCCGATCACAGTATTCCGCTTCCTCCATAAAATGGGTGCTTACCATCACCGTCATCCCCTTGCCTACCAAACCGGTGATGTGAGTCCAGAATTCCCGGCGGGTAATCGGATCAACCCCCGATGTGGGTTCATCAAGAAACAGCACCGGCGGCCGATGCATCAGTGAACAGGCCAGAGCCAACCGCTGCTTGAAACCCAAGGGCAAGGTGTCGGGAGAGACATCCAGGTAGGGTTTAAGCTCAAATACCTTGATCATCTCTTTGACCCGTTCGCGTCGCTGCTTGCCGGACAGGCCGTAGATTCCGGAGAAAAAAACCAGGTTTTGCCGCACCGACAGCAAACCGTACAGCGAAAACTTCTGCGCCATATAACCCAACTGCAACTTGGCGGCACTGGGGGAATGGCGCAGGTCCAGGCCAAGCACCTCCGCCCGGCCGGCAGATGGCTTGAGCAGACCACACAGCATTTTAAAGGTCGTGGATTTACCCGCACCATTGGGGCCCAGAAGCCCCAGAATTTCCCCTTTCTGCACCGCGAAATTCACTTTATCTGTAGCGGTGAAGTCACCAAATTTCTTGCTGAGGTCATGGCACTCCACCATGGTGGAGCGATCACTGACGATCGCATCCATTCGCTCAGCAAGGGGGGAACGCCCACCGGGGCCGCCACCCAGCAAATCGATAAACGCATCCTCGAACCGGGGCGCCACACTGTCCAGGCTGGCATGATGTCGCCTCACCAATGTCTCCAGAGGCGTGCGGTCTGCACCTTTCGCCAGCACCAGACGCACGCAAGCCCCCTGGATGACACCGTCACGCACCAGGTCCAGATCCAGTGCCTCGGTAAGAAAACTACGGCGGTCGCCGTCGATATTTCCAACCAGAAAACTTCTGCCCTGCAAACGCCGGGTTAGATCCGCAGGCTGGCCCGCAAACTTGAGTTGACCCGCATCCAGTAACAACACATCTTCGCAACGCTCCGCTTCATCCAGATACGAGGTCGACCAGATAACCGCCATACCTTCGCTGGTCAGTTCCTGAACCATGGCCCACAAGTCCTGCCGACTGACCGGATCCACCCCGACACCGGGCTCGTCGAGCAATAGCACCTGTGGCCGCGCCATTAGGGCACAGGCCAGCCCTAATTTCTGTTTCATGCCACCGGAAAGAGCACCGGCCAAGCGCTTGGTGAAAGGGCCCAGGCCGGTAAAACGCAACATTTTTTCCAAGGTCTCAGCGCGGCTGCTCTTGTCGACCCCACGCAAGCCCGCGTACAACTGCAGGTTTTCCATCACCGACAGATCTTCATACAGGCCGAAGCGCTGCGGCATATAGCCGGTCAATTTATGTACGGCAGCCGCCTCCCGGGTGATATCACAACCCGCAACACGTATGCTGCCCTCGCTGGGATGCATCAGGGCTGCCAGCATCCGCATCAAGGTGGTCTTGCCGGCGCCATCGGGCCCTACCAGACCCGTCAAACGACCACTTTCAATACGAGCTGAAATGCCAACCAGTGCTTCGACTTCATCGAAACGTTTTATCACTCGCTCGATTTCGACAGCCACAGTCATGCCTTAAGCCCTCGGGAACTCCACGGTCACCGGCATACCCTGACGCAAACCATCATCAGCGTCGCTGACCACAATTCGTAGGCGAAACACCAGATCCGTGCGCAGGCTCGGTGTTTCGACAGTCTTGGGGGTAAATTCTGCGCGCGGGGAGATAAAACCCACCTGCCCCTGGTAGACCTTGTCCGATGAGTCTGTTTTAACCAACACCCTGGCGCCGGGCGCCAATAGTCCCAGATTGGGCTCATCAACATAGGCGCGCACGTAGACGGTTTCCGTGAGGGAGAGCGTATACACCGATGCACCCATCCCCACGATTGAACCCGGCTCACGTGCACGCGTGAGTATCACCCCCTTACTGGGTGCAAGCAATTGAGCGTCGGCGAGCTGGGTCATGGATTGCTCGCGCTGGGCAACTGCCGTGGCCAGGCTCGCTTCGGCAGCGGCGATATCTTCAACCCGTGGACCTTCAACCACCAGGCCCAAGCCCTCCCTGTTAGCGGCCAGCCGCGCAGCCGCCTGGTCACGGCTGGCGATCGCAGCATCCAGCAGATGCTGACTACTGAGCCCGCTTTCGGTTAATTCATGTTGACGCTTGAGTTCCTGCGCAGCGTTGGCCAATGCGGCCCTGGCTTCCCGCACTCTGGCCTCAGCCTGAAGTATTTCCTGCGGTCTTGAACCCGTATTAGCGCGATCAACCCGGGCTTGCGCTTCCTGCACCCTGGCCTGGGCTGTAGCCACTGCCTCCCGCATCGGCTCATCATCCAATGTCGCCAGTAGATCACCGGCCTCGACCGCGTCTCCTTCTTCAAAGTTCATGGTCTGCAAGCGACCACCAACCCGAAACCCCAACTGTACCTCGCGGATATCCACATTGCCGTAAAGAGTAAGCCGGCTGTCTTGCACATCTGTGGACCAGCGCTGGCTCAATTCATAGGCGCCCCATACTGTCAGGCCGGTTATCAGCACGGCTGCGCGAACTAGCTTTATGTTCATGGCTTAACATCTCCATTGAATTGAGCGTAAACATTGGCGAGCGCCTGCTGCTTGATCATTTCCAGCTCCGTCGGTCCAAGCGTAACCCAACCCATATGGCGCGTGGCTGTGGTACGGGCCGCCATGACAAACATGACTTGCGACAAAATCATCAGGGCCTTTAAGCGGCACTCTTGCGACTCTGCTTGTAAACCGGTGGCGGTAGCGACGATGGCGGTGAGTGCCCCGAGCATCTTGCCGTAGGCACCGCCATACAAAATTTCAAAGGCTTTGGTGGGGTCCTGCTGCTCGCGCATCACCAGACGCACCCAGCCCGTTGCGTCCGGGTTCTGTCCCAACATTTCCAGCAGGCCACTGAAAATCATGTCGATGCAGCGGAGACAGGTATCAATACGGTCGGGTGATTCGGGGCTTATCGTGGATAGCTCGGCAATCGAGGTTTCAGCCGCCGGTGCCATCTGGGCCGACATACGCTCTGCGATATCCTCAAACACCGCCAGATACAGCCCCTCCTTGCCACCGAAGTGGTATCCGATCAAGGCCTGGTTGACCCCGGCGGCATCCGCGATCGCCCTGGTGCTGGCGGCATGAAAGCCGTCACGACCGAAGACATTCAATGCTGCCCGGAGCAGACTTTCGCGGGTTTGATCACCGCGGTTGGGGATGCGGGGTTTATTCATGGCCCCTATTTTATTCAATCGATTAACTTAGTCAATCGAATAAGTCTATGATTTCACCGGGCTGGAATTCGAAAAGTAAGAGATCGATCAATCCCAACTAAAAGATTTATACAGCAATGAACTGGAGCGGATGGTGAGAATCGAACTCACGTTTGGAGCTTGGGAAGCTCCAGTTCTACCATTGAACTACACCCGCGGAGGCTTCAATCTAGCGGACCGTACCCCGCGCTGCAAGCACCAATGAACGGGAAAATAGGGGACGTAGCACTGCAAAGGGTGCAAAGGATGCAAAGGATGCAAAGGGGACAGATTTATTTGGGATCAAATAAATCTGCCCCCTTTGCAGTGCTACGTCCCCTATTTTTCTCAACGAAATTTGGGGGGACGTTTCTCCATAAAGGCCATGATGGCCTCTATATTCTCCGGGCTCCCCGCCTGACGCTCCATGGCAGCCGATTCCGCGGTGAAGGCCGCCTCTATGTGGGCTTTGTGGGGAAGCCGCAAGGTCGCCTTGATTTCCTTCAGTGCGTTAACCGGCCACTGGGCAATTTCGGCGGCCTTTTCCAACGCCTTGTCCAACAATTCCTCATCACGGAAGGATCTGGCGGCAATACCGCAGTCCACCGCCCGCACCGCGTCTATCCACTCGGCGGTATAGAACAGTTCCGCCGCCTGCTGGGCACCTATATTGGCCTGCAGCATATAGCTGCTGGCAAATTCCGGGACCAGGCCCAGGTTGGCAAAGGGCAGGCGCAGTCGCAGGCTCTCTCCCACATAGCAGATATCGGCGTGAAAGAGAATGGTCGCACCGCCGCCAACCGCAGCCCCCCGGGCCGCTCCCAGCCAGGGTTTGCCAAAACCGGCGATCGCCCTCGCACAGGCGTCGAAGGGATGCTCTGCAGCACTATCGGCGCCCTCGGTATCGCCAAAACTGCTGAGGTCGACCCCGGCACAAAAATCATCGCCGGCGCCGGTCAACACTAGACAGACCACGTCCGGATCTTCATCGGCAGACTCGAAGGCCTCGCGGATGGCAACCCACATCTCGTTGTTGATGGCGTTCTTCTTTTGCGGGCGATTCAGGGTCAACAGCAAGACCCCGTCCTTGTATTCCTTTAATACGGTATCCGACATGCCGTCTCCCAATATATCTAGGCGTGAAAGTGGACGATATCGGCCAGATCAGCACGCTTGTCTTTTTCCTCGCGCAGCTGAGCCACGGCCTCACCCGACGCGACGTGGGCTTGCCAGGGCTGGGTATTACAGTTGGAGGGCGCTCGCAGGGAGACGTGGAATACCTGGTCCAGTACCGCCTGATCGACCGGCTCGGGTTTGAAAGCCCGGCTAGACTTGCGGGTGGCGACTATGTCGGCAAATACGTCGGCGTATACCCTGGCTGAATCACTCATACTGAAGAAACTGCTCCTGATTGCTTGAGGGCGTCAATGGTAGCCGGCTCCAGACCCAGTTCCCGCAATATTTGATCCGTGTCCGCCCCCGATGCCACCGGCAGGCAGCCGATCTCGCCGGGGGTGCGACTGAAGCGCGGGGCGGTTGCTGTCTGGGTAAACCCCTCTATTTCAACAAAGCTCTGCCGCGCCACGTTGTGCGGATGCGACGGCGCCTCGGCAATCGACAATACCGGCGCAAAACAGACATCGCTGCCCTCCATAATGTCACACCATTCGGCGCGGGTTTTAGTTTTGATGATGTCCACCACCTGCTCTTTCATGCCCGGCCACCGGGCCTGGTCAAACTGCTGCTCGAAACTGCCCTCCCCGGCCTCTAGCCCCAGTTTTTCCATAAGCAAGGCATAGAACTTCGGCTCAATGGAACCGATGGATACCCATTCACCATCGGCACACTGATAGGTATCGTAGTAATGGGCGCCGCCGTCCAGCATATTCGATTGCCGGCTCTGGCCCTGCCACAAGCCGATACCCTCAAAGCCCTGCATACAGGCCATCAGGGAGATAACCCCGTCGGTGATAGCGGCGTCGATCACCTGCCCCTTGCCGGAGATGGAGCGCTCGAACAGTGCGGAAAGTATGCCCATAATCAGATACATGGAGCCGCCGCCGAAATCACCGACCAGGTTAAGCGGGGGTACGGGTCCTGAATCCTTGCGCCCGATCGAGGCCAGGGCTCCGGTCAGTGCGATATAGTTGATGTCATGTCCGGCGGCGCGGGATAGCGGGCCCTCCTGGCCCCAACCGGTCATGCGCCCATATACCAGTCGCGGGTTGCGTTCCAGGCAAACCTCCGGGCCCAGACCCAGTTTTTCCATCACGCCCGGCCGGAATCCTTCGGTCAGCACATCGGCGGACTCGATGAGTTTCAACACGGTTTCCACACCTTCCGCGGTTTTCAGGTTCACGGCGATGGAACGACGCCCGCGCTGAAGTATGTCTCCCGGGGCCCCCTGGGCACTGAGTGCGCCGCCGTTGGGGCGATCGACCCGAATCACCTCTGCACCGAGGTCAGATAACAGCATACAGGCGAAGGGGCCCGGCCCGATGCCCGCAATTTCAACAACCTTTAGTCCGCTCAGTGGTCCCGCCATGCTTACTCTCCCTTGAACTGCGCCGGTCGTTTTTCCTTGAACGCGCGCATGCCCTCTTTCGCATCCCGGGAGGCAAACACCGGGTTGGCCAACTCGTCCGAGGCCAGCATCGCTTCATCTTCGCGCATGCACTCCTGGTGCTCGCGCAGAGAGCGGATGACCGCTTTCACCGCCAGCGGGCCATTGGCGCAAATGCGCTCGGCGTATTTCTTCGCCTCCGCCAGGGATTCTCCCCTGGGTACGACACGGTTGATCAGACCGAAATCCAGGGCCTGTTGTGCGCTGATCTGCTCGCCACAGAGCAGGATTTCGGCCGCCAGGCAGTAAGGAATCTGCCGCCGCAGCCGGATCGTGGAACCGGACATGGGATACAGGCCACGGGCAACTTCGGTGACACCGAAAATAGCGTCCTCGGCAGCGACCCGAATATCTGTGCCCTGCAGGATTTCAGTCCCACCTGCCAGTGCATAACCTTCTACCGCCAGAATCAGTGGCTTGTTGGGTCGATCGTCCCGCAACAGGGCTCGCCAGTGCACATTGGGGACTTTACCCATCAACTCCATAAATTCCTCGGTGGAGCGATGTTCACCCTCGGCCCCGGCCTTCAGGTCCATTCCCGCACAAAAGGTATCGCCGTTGGCAGTGAGAATGGCGCAATACAAATCATCGTCCTCATCCAGCAAGCGCCAGGCCTTGTACATGCCCAGCAACATTTCCGGACTGAATGCGTTCTTGGCTTCCGGTCGGTTGAGGGTGACGATCAGGACATTACCCTCCCGCTCGACGATGCAGTGCCTGGTACTGATATCCAACTCAGCCATGCTGTTTCTCCTTGCTGTTGCGGGGCCTGCTTACTGCCCGCTTAACCCGTGTTACTGGACCAGGAACTCACCGCTGAGGGCAATTTCCCTGGCCTTGAGATAGGCCGGTTTGCCGCTGGGAGCCCTGGGAATCTCTGCCACAATGTGCAGTTCCCGCGGCACCTTGTAACCGGCGATATGACGGCGTGCTTCCTCCTGCAAATCATCAAGGCTGACAGCCCGTCCCCCGCGGGTCGCCACGACCGCCGTCACCTTGCTACCGAAGCGCTCATCCGGGGTGTCCACCACCAGGCAGTCAAACACATCAGGATGTGCCTTGAGGGCCTCTTCGACTTCCTCCGGGAATATTTTCTCACCGCCGGAGTTGATGCAGTTGGAGCCACGCCCGTACACGGTAATGGA
>JAPUKZ010000431.1 GCA_027295405.1 Gammaproteobacteria bacterium | reverse complement strand
CAGTGTGCTGTTGTTGGGCCGCGGTTCGACCAGCATCAATACCGGTGGCGAGAAGGTGTTTCCGGAAGAGGTAGAGTCGACCCTGAAAGGCAACCCCAAGGTCTACGATACCGTGGTGGTGGGTGTGCCCGATGAGCGCTTCGGCCAGGCTATCACCGCCGTGGTCCAGTTGCGTCCCGGCGAGCAACTGGATTACCTGGACATGAAGGAATTTTGTCGTGGAAACATTGCCAGTTACAAGATCCCCCGTCACCTGGTGATCTGTGATCAGATCAAACGTTCGCCTGCGGGAAAGGCTGATTATCCCTGGACGAAACAATTCGCGCTCGACGCGCTGGGTATGAGCTAGACAATAGCAGGAGTTGAAACCGACCATGAAACTATCACTTTTTGACCAGGCGTTTTTCAAGATCGAAGAAGCGGGCATGGCGCCCATGCCAATGGGGGGAGTTATGATTCTCAACCCCAAAACCGCGGCACCGGATCTAACCGCCACAGACATCGCCAACCACCTGGCGGCGCGGATGGAGAAGATTCCGCTGATGCGCAAGAAGCCGGTGCAGGACAGGCTGAAAATCGGCTCAATACGGCTGGTGGATGATCCGGAGTTCGATGTCCAGAACCACCTCACTGTTTCCCGGGTCAAGCGGCCGGGGGGCTACCGGGAGCTGGCCGAGCATCTCGGCCGATTTTCGGAAAAGCCGATTCCGACGGATCGGCCGTTGTGGCAGTTTGAAGTCATTGAGGGCCTGAGAGGTGGCAAGTTCGCCGTGGCCACCCATATCCATCACGGCATCCTGGATGGTGCCGGGGCCATGGAGTCCCTCGCCAGCCTGAACGATCTGCAGCCGGGTGAATTGGAGAAGCCGAGGCGGGGAAGGTGGCCGGCGGAGGCCGAACCCGGTGCCGCCCGGCTGGTGGGCGCTGCCCTGCTGGAAAATCTCAACCGCAGCTTTGTGAAAACCCCTGGGCTGATTCGAAAGAGCGCCGGCCCGCTGTTGAAAGCCGGTGCGAAAAAGGTGGCGGCGACCCTGGCCCGCCAGGAGTCGGCGGCTGATAGGCCCGCTCCGCCCGAGGTGAACGTGCAGGGCACTTCTCTCAATATTCAGAGAACCTCCCGCAAACGGTCGGTGGCATGGAAGGCGCTAAGCCTCTCCCGGGTGAAGAAGCTCAGCAAACAACACGGTGTTACAGTCAATGACCTGGCCCTGATGCTGTGTTCGGTGGCCATGGATCGCCATTACGCGGCCACGGGTGAAGCGGTCGACTTTGACCAGTTTGCCATCATGCCCTTTAATATACGAACGGAGGAAGATGGCGGGACGGGCAATGCCGTGATGGTACGTTCGGTCAACCTGCACTCCACCGAGCGGGATGTGGTTGAACGCCTGCTGGCGATAGCTGCCGACACCCGTATCCTGAAGCAGGACGTGCGCCCTGACGTCAAGCGACCGATTGATGGCAAGGACCTGATGGCCGTGTTTTCACCCTTCCTGCTGGAGTCAGCACTGCGCCTGGTCAGCCGCTTTGACCTGATGAGTCGTATCAAGATGGGTAATACCATGATCTCCAACGTGCCGGGTGCACCAGTGCCCCTGTATGTGGCGGGCGCGGTGGTGGAGGCTGTGGTCCCCATGGCGCCGGTGGTGGAGGGTATGGCGCTATCTTGTACGATAGCCTCCACTGATTCCAAGCTGGTCATTGGCTTCCACGCCTGCTCCGACACCCTGGCTGATATGACACCCCTGGTTGCCGGGGTCGAAGAAGGTTACAAGGCACTGACATGAGACGCCTGGATGGCCTGAGCGCCTTTCTGGTCTATAACGAACGGCCCCGGTGGTACCAACACACCCTGAAAATTGCCATCCTCGATTATGGCGAGTTGCCTGTTCCTGACTATGAAACACTGATAGAGGAGTTTTCTGAGGGCATCAAGCTGGTGCCCATGCTGCAGTGGAAACTGGCAAGGGTTCCCTTCGGACTCAACCACCCGGTTTGGGTGCAGGCGGAGGATTTCGATATTCGCTACCACCTGCGCCGGGTGTCCTGTCCCGCTCCCGGTGACGAGCGTGCCTTCAGTCAGTTGGTGTCGGAATTGTATGCCTACCCCCTGGACCAGAGCGCGCCTTTGTGGTTGTGCTGGATTGTGGACGGTTTGGCCGGGGGCAAGGCTGCGGTGGTGAGCCTGTTCCACCATGCCTATACCGATGGTACTGGCGCCGCGCGAATGCTGGAGCGGATGTTGCAGCCGGAAAAATACCCGTCGTACCCCATTGCAGAGTTGAAAACGCACGCGACACCGGGACCTGCGCGGCTATTGCTCAAGGGCCTGCTCGACCTGCCGCTCTTGTTCTTCCGGGAACTGCCGGTGATTGTGCGCGGATTCCGAAAATTGGGGCAGTATCGCAAAGAGTGCGAGGATGCGGGTTCGGCGCTGCCGCCCGGCCCCGCTGATGCCCCCGATTCTCCCTTCAATACCGCCTTATCGCATCGGCGTACCTTCGTCTACAAGACCTTTCC
>JAPUKZ010000430.1 GCA_027295405.1 Gammaproteobacteria bacterium | reverse complement strand
GCCGGGATCAGATTCGATCAGGGCGATCAGACCAACCGCGGCGAGCAGGACGGCCAGTATCAGCAGGAACAATCGACGCATGCTCTACTGGCCCTTCGCCACCATATGGCGGGTATTGATGATCGATTTCAGCGCCGCCAGGGAACCGTGGATATCCGGATACTCCCGGCCCACAATCACCTTCAGTAAATCCTGCAGTTCCGCATCCAGGGCGGACACGCCAGACTCCTTGAGGCTGAAAAACTCGTTGAGCCAGTGCTGGGTATTCTTGAGGCTCTGTCGGTACAACATCTGATTGCCCGATAACAGGGCTGCCCGCGCCTGCTCCAGCAGCATACGTAAATTCTGACGCACCATGCCTTCCCACTGGGGTGACAGCATGGGCTTGTAGGCAGCATCGCGCTGCGTAATAACCACATAGTTCGAGACCTTCTCCAGCGCAGCCCTGAATCCCTGTTCCAGTCGTTTCTCCCAGCCGCCTTCAGCTACCGGAGCAGCATCAGGTGGAGCTTCGGGCAACACAAACAGGACCAGTCGATCCACCTCACCGATCAAAGCCTGCAAGCGCAACCAGGTACCCTCCACATCCACCTGCGGCACCGCCCGCAAGGCAGCCAGGTCCGCGGCAACCGCCGCACGTACTGGATGCAGCTCGCTGTCATCCAACTCCAGCAAAATACTATCTGCACTTCCCAACAAGGCGATTGCCGAGCGGGTATCTCCCGCCATTATGATGCGCTGGTTGGCGAGTCGGAGCAGGTATTCCGCTTCCGCCAGCATCCAGTCGGAGCGATCCGTGGTGGTGTACTCAAGCAGGTTCTGGCGCTGGCGGGCCAGTGCCGCCTGCAGGCTGTTGAACTGTTCTTCATTGCTGCTGCGCAAAGCCCGCAACTCCTGTTGCAGACCGCGTTGTAACTCCGCGCTGGCGTCTTGCAGGCGACGGCGTTCGCTGGCCGTTGCTTGCTCAGCCTGTTGTGTGTGAGCGGCAAGTTCAGCGCGAAGTTCAATGCGCAGCTCAGCGTCGGAATCGGGCTCTACCGCACTGAGCCGGGAAAGATAAAACAACCAGGCACTCAAACCCAGTGCCAACAGGGCGACCAGTAAAGACAAACCAGCCACTGCGCTGCCGCGGGCTGGCGGTACTGCGGCTGCAGGATTACGCGCTTGCTCGGGCTCCGGTGCTGCCTCCACCGCACCATCTGACGCAGTTTCTGCGCCGGCCTCTGCATTAGTCACCTCCCTCACGCCTGAAGCCGAGTCGACGCCGGCAGTTTCCGCAGCAACGGCGTCATCGGCCGGATCCACCTCGGCCGGCCCATCCTGTGCGGCATTGGTTTTTTCGCCCGCCGTGGGTTTATCAGTTTTGGCCACCATTCTCCTCGCTTCCCACGCACTCTCGCAACGCCTCGATAATAGCTTTATCGGTCGCATTGCGGGCTGTATATACGGCCCGAAAGCCACTGTCATCGGCGAGTTCGGCCACCCGTTGTCCCGGCACTATCAGGGGAATCCCGCGCAGTACCTGAAGTTCGCCAGGCGACAACAATGACAACATATTGTGCAGCCCCTCACCACTGGTGGCCACTATGGCTGCGAACTGGTTTTCGTTCAAAACCGCGGTCAGTTCGGTTCCCGAGATGGGCGGAAGGACTCGCCGGTACACAGACAACTGCTCGACCCGGGCGCCACGTTTGCTCAGCACATCACTCAGCTGCTTGCGGCCGCCTTCACCCTTGATGATCAATACGCGGTCGTCAGCCACCGCTTGCAGGCTGGTCAGGGCCAGCAGCCCCTCGCTATTCATTTCTGTTTCCGGCTGCCGTACCGCGACGCCGTAGCTGCTCAATTTGCCAGCGGTGGCCTTGCCGATTGCATACCACTCAAGACCCAGGGGCAGTTGCGGCCAAAACTGGTTTATCCATTCCATACCCCATTGAACCGCGTTGCTGCTCACCAGGATTACGTGCTGGTAATGATCCAGGTCCATCACCATTTGCAGCTGCCGAGGACCCAGCTCAGACAGGGGTTTAATTTCTATCATGGGTTGGGCTATCGCCCTGAACCCCGCCTCCTGCACCAACCGGCAGAGCGCCGCCGCCTGCTCTCTGGGCCGGGTCACCAGTACCGCACGCTCAACCATCAGAGGCGCGTAGTATGTCGGCCGCGCCCTGCTGCAACAACTGCTCGGCCACTTCGGTGCCCAATGCAACTGCAGTATCAGCGGCACCCCTGCCCTGGGCCCGCAACACCTCGCTGCCGTCAGGACGCCCCACCAGACCACGCAAGTACAGCTGGTTGCTGGCCGGATCCGGAAAGTGGGCGTAACAAGCGATGGGCACGTGGCAACCGCCCTGCAAGCGGGCACTCAGGGCTCGCTCAGCGCTCACGCACTGTGCCGACACCCAGTGCTGCAGCGGAGCGATCAATGCCGCTGTTTTTTCATCATCCGCTCGCAATTCAATCCCCACCGCACCCTGCCCCCCGGCAGGCAGTGATTGCTCAAGCGACAGGCGCTGGGTAATGCGTTCGGCCATGTCCAGGCGCAGCAGGCCCGCACTCGCCAGTATGATGGCGTCGTACTGCCCCGCGTCCAGCTTGCGCAAACGGGTATTGACGTTGCCGCGCAAAAACTTGATCTGAAGGTCGGGTCGCCGCTCCCGAATCTGGCACTCTCTGCGCAGGCTCGAGGTCCCGACAACACTTCCCTGGGGCAGCTCCTCGATACAGCTGAAGCGATTGCAGACCAGGGCGTCACTGGGATCCTCGCGCTCACAGATCACGCCCAGTTCAAGCCCCACGGGGAATTCCATCGGCACGTCTTTCATGGAGTGCACGGCAATATCCGCCTCACCCTGTAACAATGCCGTTTCAAGCTCTTTGACAAACAAGCCCTTGCCCCCGACTTTGGCCAGGGGCAAATCCAGCATCTGGTCGCCACCTGTGGTCATGCCCAGCAGTTGTACCTCGAGGTCGGGGTGTGCTGCCAGCAGCAGGCGCTTGACGTAATTCGCCTGCCACAAAGCGAGCTGGCTCTCGCGGGTTGCGATGCGAAGCACCTTGCCCATAGTGTTAGACCAAAAAAAAGTGGAGGCCCATGATACGGGAGTACGTTGTGGATGTCCCCATCAGTCCCGCCGGGCACTAACGCTGGCGCAGCCGCTCCTTGACACTACTGAGGTGGCGACGACTCACCTGGGGCGACAAATCGACGCCGTCCAGCTCCACACACCAGCCCTCGTGGCCATCCCGACGCAGCCCAACCACATGTTCCAGGGCCACCAGGGCATTGCGGTGAACGCGCACCAGCTGGTCGCCAAATTCCAGCTCCAATTCCTTGAGGGAATCCGGAATAAGCATGTTCCCGCCCGGGTAGCAGACGCTCACGTATTTCTGCTCGGCAATGAAGCAACGGACATCGCTCACCGGAACCATCTCCATGCCGCGATGGGTTTCGCTGGAAATATGG
>JAPUKZ010000043.1 GCA_027295405.1 Gammaproteobacteria bacterium | reverse complement strand
CGACGAGCGGGCTGGTATCCAGGGCTTCGACCTGGCTACTCTGTGTGGTTGTAACGAGGTGTCCTACCGCGCGCCGCGTGCCTACGGCGCCAACTTCCGCTACTCCTTCTAGAAGGGGTTTTTCTCAGCCATCCTCGTCGTCTTCCAGTGGTCCGCGATGGAAGGCGACCCTCTGGCTGACCTGCTCATAGATGCCGCTTACCAGGTTGAGGGTACGGCTGGCCTGCTCCAGTTGCTCACGGCTGTCGGCCAGGGCGTTCATGGCGGGAAGCAGTTGATCCCTGCGTAGTCGGGCATAGGCTTCGGTTATTGCAATACCGGCCGGGGTGGCTTTGTAACGCATGCCCTTGCGCTTGCCGCCTTCAGAGACCTTTTCCAACAGGCCAGCTTCCAGCAGCTTGCGTACTGAGTATTTCAGGTTGGACAGGTCCGCGCGATTCATCAGTTTTGACAACTCGGTAACCGACTTGGGGCGGTCGTTCATACGCGTAATGTGAAGCACAACGTTATCTGTCGCACTCATTTTGTGGCCGGCAACGGCAGCCAGGCATTCCTGTTGCCAGGCATTGAAATTCTCGATACCACGCATTAGGGCGTATTCGAAGTCGGCCACAGCCAGTTCTTCATCCGATTGGCCCAGATGCCAGTGGCGATCGAGCGGGGAGCCTTGGTCTTCCATAAGATTATCCAAACTTAAGTACTAAAACATGCTTAGTTTATATCAAAAAAGTCTTTGTTAAAGTTTAAAATAAACGTTAAAGTATACATTAAATTGAACAATCAATATTTTGAGCGAAACCGGTCAATAAATTAACCAACCAACAGACCAATAAATGAGTTGGTCACGATAAAGCAGAGGCGAAACCATGATAAAAAATAGCATGTTAAGCAATCCCCAGGAATTCAAGCTCGGCTGTTTCTCGGCCAACTGTTCCGGCGGTCTCGCGGTCACCAAAGTGCCGGAGCGCTGGGATAATAGTTGGGAAAATAACCTGCGGCATGCCAAATTGGCCGACGCGGCTGGATTTGATTTTCTGTTGCCGATTGCCCGCTGGATTGGTTACGGCGGAGAAACAGATTTTCACGGTTCTGTGTTGGAGACCACCACCTGGGCCACGGCTTTGCTGGCCCATACCGAGAATATTAACGTTTTTACCACTATCCATACCGCGTTCAACCACCCGGTAGTGGTGGCAAAACAACTGGCCACAATGGATCACGTGGGCGGGGGACGAGCCGGCCTGAATATAGTCGCCGGTTGGAATCGTCCGGAGTACGAAGCCCTGGGCGGCGTGCTGCCCGCCGACCACGAACACCGCTACCGCTACGCGCAGGAATGGATTGATGTCATTCAGCGACTATGGCGTGAGAGCGAGCCATTCAAGTTTGATGGCGAGTTCTGGCAACTGGAACGCACCTATTCCAATCCCAAGCCGGTGGCCGAGAGCGTGCCTATCATCAATGCTGCAGGTTCGGGGCAGGGCCGGGAGTTTGCTGTCCGCAATGCGGATTTCCTGTTTACAACAGTTATGTCGCTGGAACAGACCAGGCAGGAGATAGTGGCGATCAAGCAACAAGCGACGGCGCAGGGTAGGGAGATCAGCGTTATGACGCTGGCCAGTATATTCTGTCGCCCCACGCGCTCGGAGGCACAGGAGTACTATCACCACATCGTTGACAATGCCGATGAAGGAGCAATCGACAATATTATCAAGATCATGTTTGCCAATGCCGAATCCTTTCCCAAGGCAGCCCTGGATAGCCTGCGCGAGCGCTTCGCTGCGGGCCATGGTGGCTGGCCGTTAATCGGTACGCCAGACGACTGTGCGGACGGACTGGAGCAAATGGCCAAACACGGCCTGGCTGGCACGGTGTTCGGTTTTGTGGACTACAATAAGGAACTACCCTATTTTCGGGAGGAAGTGCTGCCGCGACTGGAGCGCAAGGGTCTGCGACTGCCTGCGAACGCCGGGCAACGGGTAGCTTGAACAGAGAAATGCCGTTGGTGCCGAGGATGATTGCCCGCTGGCACCAGCCCTTGCCGGAGAAAAATACCAGGCCCAAAGTGTTCTACGTTAACTCACGGGCGCAAGCAACGGGAGGAGCCGAGTTTGGCGATCGAAGACAAAGTATTCAGCGGTGACACCTTGCGGGTGGGTTATCGCTTCCAACGCCACGGGGACAATTCTATGGCCTACGCCTTTTTTTGTGCCGAGTTGGGGACGGAACTGTATTTTGTAGCCCTGCTGCTGGACGGCATGGCCGGTATGATAGGCGTCTTCGAACCTATCATGAGCATGAACCCCTTCCGCGCCTCAAGTTAATGCACTTTATTCATTACAGTACGCTGGTGGCCCTAATTTGGTGACATCTACTTTGAAAAGAGGCGTGGTGGATGTAGAAGCGCTGTATCTCCCTGATGCTGAAGCAGCCTTCGAGGCGACACAATGCCAGGTGGTGGAAGAGGATGCACTGACTCTGGATGTGCAGGATGTCGGCTACTACACCCTGATGTGGACCCCCACCGTGGGGTGCACCACGGCTCAGGGCTATACCCTGGAGGACGGCTTGTTGGGTGAAGGCGAGCAACCTGAAGGTTTGGCCCTGGCCATGGGGTTTGCCCTCTCGGAGGGGTTGATCGAAAGTCTGGCCGATATCAAGAGTCTCTCGGTATGCCCGGATAATACCAAGGTGGTACAGGTGCAGTTACACCATCCCGAGCGGGTCAAAATGGCACGTAAGAATGTGGTGATTAACAGTTCTTGCGGCATCTGTGGTCCGCGCGAAATCCTGGAAGATAACGCGCTACGCTTGCCCACGGTTGCCGACAGCCTGCGCATAAACCGCGGTCAATTCGCGCTGCTGATGACAAAGATGCGAGAGGATCAGCAGATATTTCAACAGACCGGCGGCTCTCACGCTGCCGCGATTTTTGATGAAGCGGGCACGATACTGGCGGTGGCTGAGGATTTGGGGCGTCATAATGCCCTGGACAAGGCCATCGGTATGGTGCTGTTGCAACGTGGCAGCGTCTCCGGCTGCGGGGTTGTGCTGTCCAGTCGCCTGAGTCTTGAAATGGTGCTCAAGGCGGTGCGAACCGGCCTGCAAATGATGTTGGCGGTCAGCGCCCCCACCTCTCTCGCTATTGAAGTCGCGGACAAGTTCGGTGTGACCCTGTGCGGGTTTGTGCGCGAGCAACGGGCAACCGTGTATACCCACCCGCAACGGGTACTCGCCGCCAGGGGATGACTGAATCGCGGCTGCAAGTCGACTCTCCAGGTGGCTGGTGGAATGTGCTGGCGGCCTTCTTCGGGCTCGCCCTCAGCTATGCCATGTTTACTGTGTTTGCTTTCGGCACCCTGGTCAAGCCCTTGCAGGAGGAGTTCGGCTGGAGCCGGGGGGAGATGTCATTCGCTCTCACCATCACTAATATTACGGTCGTATTTGGTTCACCCGCAT
>JAPUKZ010000429.1 GCA_027295405.1 Gammaproteobacteria bacterium | reverse complement strand
CTGTCGCGATGGCAGAACCTGCCGCGATAGCAGAACCTGCCGCGATGGCAGAAGCCCCCGTGTGGCCAAACCATGCGCAGAGCACAGCCGGATCTATTTCCACGAGCACAACCGGCGCCGCCAGCGAGCCATCCCGGGTCGTCACTATCGATAGTGAGGAAACCTATGTGTTGCAGGTGGGCGCGTTTATCGAACCGGTTTCCGCGGAGAGGGCGGTCAGGAAAATCGGACTGGAGGAGTTGAGGATCATAGCGACGCGGCGCGACGGGCATGACTGGTATGTGCTGGTGTTGGGCGCGTATCACAGCCGTGAAGATGCGCGCGAAGCCGGCGAGGCTTATCTGAACGCCTATCCCAAAGGTTCTATCTGGGTACGCGCCGCCGCTGACCTCAAACAATCCCTGATAGACCCGTAGCCGCCGCGACGGGCTTCGCGTGCCCGGTCAGCGCCAGCAGGTCTTCCAGGATCAGGTACAGGCAGGGCACCAGGAACAGGGTGATCACGGTACCTACCAGCACCCCGAAGGCCAGCGAGGTGGCCATGGGTACAAACATGAGGGTGGACATACTGGACAGGGCCATCATCGGAGTCAGGCCGACAAAGGTAGTGACAGAGGTCAGTACGATGGGGCGAAAGCGTACGTTGCCGGCGTGGCTGACCGCCCAGTACAGGTCCTGGCCGTGCTCGCGCTGGCGATTGATGTAGTCCACCAGGATCAGGCTGGAATTTACCACCACCCCCGACAGGGCCACAATTCCCAACAGGGAAAAGAACACCAGGTCGATTCCCATCACATAGTGACCGAGGATGGCGCCCACCATGCCGAACGGAATCACGCTCATGATAACCAGCGGTTGCAGGTAAGACTGCAGCGGAATAGCCAGCAAGGCGTAGATGACGAATAGCGCCAACACAGCATAGGTCATCAAACCGCCCATGGATTCCGCCCGTGCCTCGGCTTCCCCCGCCAACTGGTAGCTGACCCCCGGATGGCGCTTGAGGATGCCCGGCAGGTCCTTCTTCAGAATCGCGTTAAGTACGGCTTCCGGTGTGGTCACGTTGCGGTTAACGTCGGCGATGACTCTCACCACCCGTCGCCCGTCAACGCGCTTTATCGTGGTATAGCCACGACCGAGGGTGACCTGGGCAACACCTGCAAACTGAATTTCAATGCCCTCAGCGGTGCGTATTCGCATATCCTCCAGATCACCCAGTGAGCGCCGTTCCTGTTCCGGGTAGCGCACCATCACCCGGACGTCATCCTTGCCGCGTTGTATGCGCTGGGCTTCGTAGCCGTAGAAGGCCTGGCGTACCTGGCGCCCGAGATCATCCACGGTTAATCCCAGGGTGCGCGCTTCCGGTAATAATTCCAGTTGCACTTCCTGCTTGCCGGCCCGGAAGGTGTCGGTAATGTCCCGGACACCGGCATGTTGTTGTAATGTCTCGCGTAGTTCGGCCGCCGCCGAACGCAGTTGCTCGAATTCAGAACCAGCCAATTCGATGTCGATGGCATCGCCCATGCCGAAGGCCTCGGCCGTGAAGCCCAGCTCAACGGCGTCGGGAATGCTACCGGTAAGGTCGCGCCAGCGATTGGCGAACTCCCGGGTCGGTATGCCGTCGTAATCCGGTGGCAGCTCCAACTCCAGGCCCACCTCCGCAATATTGCTTTCGCCGCTGCCTTCGAAACTCACCGACCCTTTCGGGATATACGCGCCCACCAGGGACAGCACATGTCTGAGGCGGCTGGGCTCACCCGGCTCCAGCACCGCGTCCATTTCCTGGCGCAGCTTCTCGGCCGCTGCCTCTATCTGTTTTACTGCACGCTCGGTGATCTGCACCGGGGTGCCCTCCGGCATGGCCAGCGTCGCGTACAGGCGGTTACCTTCCACCGATGGGAAGTACTGGAATACAATCCTGCCGGATATCAGCAGGGCGGCAGTTATCAGCAGAATGCCCAGCGCCACCGACAGCGTCAGGTAGCGCCAGCGCAAGGCCGTTGTTACAGCGGGCACGTAGTAGTCGCTGGCGAGCACCTGCAGGCTGCCGGAAATCTTGTCTTGCAACGCCAGCCAGCGGTTTTGCAGCACCTGCCAGCGGTTTTGCTGAGAGTCAACACCGGCAGTGGGCGACCGTTCGAGAGAACGGTGCGCCAGGTGCGAGGGCAGGATCAGTTGGGATTCAATGATGCTGAAGAACAGGGCGATAATTACCACCAGGCCAATCACACTAAAAAATGAACCCATGCTGCCGGGGATGTTCATGATGGGGATAAAGGTGGCCATGGTGGTGAACACACCAAATATCACCGGGGTAGAAACTTCCGTGGCGCCGTCAACGGCCGCCGTGAGCTGATCCTTACCCATTTGCTCATGGGCGTAGACACGCTCGCCAATGACGATCGCATCATCCACCAGAATCCCCAGAACCAGTATGAAGGCCATCACCGAGATGGTGCTGATGGATATACCAAAGATGGGAAACATCGCCACCGTGCCCAGTAGCGCGACCGGGATCCCGGCGGCGACCCACAGGGCTAGACGAAAACGTAAAAACAGGGTCAAAACCAGCAGTACCAGCAGCAGGCCACTGCGGGCGTTCTTGGTCAGCGCGTCGAGTCGGTCCACCAGGTCCTGGGATTCATCCTGCCAGATGGTCAGCGAGATGCCGTCCGGCACTTGCTGGCTTTTCCGACTTATATAATTCTTCACGCGTTCGGCGATGTCGAGCACATCCTCATCGCCGACACGGGATATCTTTATCATCACCGCGGGGTTGCCGTCGAAGCGCGCACGCAGATCGGTATCCTTGAAACCGTCCACCACATCGGCGATTTCACCGAGCGTAACAATCGTGCCGTCGTTGCGGGTCAGGATCACGATATCTTCGAACTCCGCACCGCTGTACGCCTGCCCTTTGGTGCGCAACAGGATTTCGCCGCTGCCGGTGCGCAGAGAACCCCCGGGAATATCGCGGGAGCCGCTTCGTATCGCCTCACCCACCTGTTCCAGGGTCAGGCCATAACGACGCAGGGTTTGCTCCGACACTTCTATGGAAATTTCGTAGGGCCGGGCAAACAACAACTGGGCCTGGGATACCCCCGGCAGGGCGGCGATGTCATCGCGAATTTGCTGGCCCAGTACCCGCAGCGTGCGTTCATCGGCGTCGCCTGATATGGCCAGTTGCAAGACGGTGGCGGCAATGGTTATTTCGCTGGTTACCGGTCTCTCGGTCTCACGCGGAAAGGCAGTGATGGCGTCGACCTTGCCCTTGATATCGTTCAGGGTACGGGCCTTGTCAGCACCGCTGACCAGTTCCACGACCACACTACAGCTCCCTTCATAGGCGCTGGTCTTGATCGAGTCTATGCCTTCGGTGCCGAGGATGGCTTCCTCAATGCGGATGCAAACCGCTTCCTCAACCTCCACCGGTGAGGCTCCCAGGTAAGGCACCGACACCTGGATGGCGTCCACCTCGATATTCGGGAATTCCTCCTGGTGGATATTGGGCAGGGACAGGGCGCCGGCGACTACCAGAATGCCCATCATCAAATTTGCAGCGACCGGATTGTGGACGAACCAGTGTATGACTCCGTGCATGTTATTGCCTAGGCCTCCACTGCCTGTACGCGCATGCCTTCAACCACGGTTTGCAGGGGAGAAATGCAAACCCGCTCGCCGTCCTCAAGTCCTTTGCTGATCAGCACTTCATCGTGTTCAACCCGCAGAACGGAAACCTGGCGAAAGCTGAGGCGATTGTCTGCGTTCACCACCAGAACCTGGTTGGCATCGCGCATGGCGGAGCGAGGCAGGCGAATGACGTCCTGCACCAGCCGACCTTGAATTTCCGCCTGCACAAACAGGCCCACGCTCAGTGGGGGACTGTCCGCGAAATCCTCGTTTCTGATGCGGGCAACACCGTAAATCATGCGTGAACGAGAGTCGATTTCCGCCTCCAGGCGCACCAGTTCTCCGTTCCAGATAAACTTGATGCGGCCAAAGTCACTGGACACGCTTACGGGAGCAGGAGGGTCGGCCTGCAATTGGCCAGTGATGCTGATGTCCAGGTAGGTTATCTGGTTCGGGGCGATGGGCAGGCGAATTTCGGCGTAGTCGTTGGCGTAGATGGTTGCCATGGAGCTGCCGCGGCTGACAAATTGCCCCAGGTCGACCTGTTCATTGCGCACCCGGCCACGGTAGGGCGCGGTGATTTCTGTGCGCGAGAGGTCACGCTGAGCCTGTTGCAGGTTGATGTTCGACTCCGTGAAGTTGGCATCGGCCACCAGGTAGCGGCGCTCAGCCTCGTCCAGTTGCGACTGACTGGCCAGGTTCTGTGAGTGCAGTGTCTTGAGCCGATCCAGTTCATCCCGGGCGTGTTCGCGCTCTACTTTGGCCCGGGTCAACAGGGCGCCGCTGCGCTCCACCGAATTCTGGTAGTCCGCCGGGTCGATGCGCAGCAACGTGTCGCCTTCCTCAAAAGCGCCCCCGGCCACCAGTGCCGGCGCCATCCATACGACCCGCCCCGACACTTCGGGAATCAACTGGCTCTGGGTGCGCGGCTCGACTGTGCCCTGGGAGCGAACAGTGAGGTATTCTGCGCGTTTTTGCACACGTACAGTGCGCACGGTGGTGGGCGGGGGAATATAGTCCTCACCTACCGGGGCAGGTTTGGAAACGATTAACAGGGCGGCTACAACGGCAGCGGCAGCCAGTGCCAACAGGGGGTAGATAACGCGTTTATTCATGATGCGCCCGGTTTCATATCGGCACGGATAAGCCCCAGTGCCTGTTCAATTTCCCGTTCGTTCATAGCGCCTTCCTTGAGATAGCGCACCGAACCCTGGGCGTCCATAATTACGATAACCGAGGATTTCGATTGCAATTTCCAAACCTCTCGTCCCAGCCCGTCAGCATCAAGCACCATACGTGAGTCAGGGTACTTGCGTTTGCTTTTCTTGACCTCGCTAATGACAAAGCCAGATGTTCCCCACATGGCGTCATCGAGATTGATCACAGTGGTCACCTGATAGTTCTGGTGGGGAATTTCCTGGAGCCTGTCGGTAAACGGTTTATTCAGCTTTTTGGCGCCTTTGGTTCCCGCCATGTACTGCAGGACATGGATTTTGCCGATGCCAGCAGGCATCGCCCAGGGCACGAAGCTGAACTCATCATCTTGCAACAGCAATTCCCCGCGATCGGCGATGCTGAGCTCAGGTAGCGGCCGGCCGAGGTCGATACCATCGGCCAGAACTGTGTAGCTGACCAATAGGAAGATGCCGAGGCAGAGGGTTTTTAGCATTGAGGGAATCTCTGGGATTCGTTTAGGCAATGATAGCCTAAATCCGGGAGCGGAAGATGGTTTATAGTAGTGTCAGTAGCGCAGGAGATTGCCTGCCGGATCGGGTATATGTCACCACTGGATTAAGACAACAGAAACAAAAAAAGGGATGCGTGAATTAATCACACATCCCAATGCTTAGCTTTTTACCTGGATCGGTGAACCCCAAAGGGTTCGATCAAGCGGCGTCCTGGTCAATCAGGGTGCTGCTGGTGCCATTGCTAATGGTAATTTTGCGGGGCTTCAGGGACTCTGGAATTTCGCGCTCCAGCTCCACGTGGAGCAGGCCGTTTTCCAGCGAGGCGGAGACTACTTTTACATGCTCGGCCAACTGGAACCTGCGCTCGAAATTGCGCGCGGCGATACCCTGGTAGAGAAACTTCTTGTCGCTATCGACGGATTGCTTGCCCGAGATCACCAGCGTGTTCTGTTCGCTGGAAATATCCAGCTCAGACTCGCTAAAGCCGGCAACAGCCATGCTGATGCGATAGCGGTTTTCCTCAACCAGTTCGATGTTGTAGGGCGGGTAGCTGGGCTTGCTTTCGACACTCGCCGAATTCAGCAGTGCAGCCATGCGATCGAAACCGATGGCAGAGCGGTACAGGGGTGATAAATCTATTGATGTTCGCATTTTAATATCCTCCAAAGAAGCGATACACGGTGCAGACCTCGGTTGAGCGTCCGCTGACATAGATATGGGGGAGATGTTCGGGCTTTCAAGGCCCGCGCAAAATTATTTCTGTTGGCGGGCGGGGATATAAAAAGCGATGTATGTCGGCAGGATGGCGAGCAGATCGACGATGCCCAAAGTACTCAGGGTATAGCGTTTTCGGTTGGGAGAGCACCAGATGCGCAGCAGGGTTGTTTGTTGCCTTTCCACACTATTCACCATGCGATGGCTTGGCACTATAGAGTATCCACGGCACAATGCGTAGTTGGACACAGTGGGCGGGGACAGCAGGCATGGAACTTCAGCAGTATCAAATCAGTGCGTTTACCTCACGGCAGTTTGGTGGCAACCCCGCTGCGATCGTGCCGCTGGCCGAGTGGCTGCCGGCAGAGGTGATGTTGGCCATTGCGGCGGAGAACAATCTTTCCGAGACTGCGTTTTACGTTCCAGAAGGTGACGGAGACGGGGCTGCCTACGGTCTGCGCTGGTTTACCCCGGCGGTGGAAGTGGACTTGTGCGGCCATGCCACTCTTGGCGCCGCGCATGTGCTGTTCAACGAGTTCGGTTGCAAGCGGGAAGAACTGCGTTTCAACACCCGCAGCGGGGAACTTGTGGTGACCCGTTCGGCAGCGGGAATCTGCCTGGACTTGCCGGCGCACGCGGTGAGCGAAACCACGCTTGATCCGCAGATGGTTGCAGCCCTGGGCGGAACCCCGACGGCAGCTTTCACCTCTCCCAGCAATATCTACCTGTACCAGAGTGAGGTCGAAGTGCGGGCTTTGGCGCCGGATATGCGGGCGCTGCTGGAGGCCTCGGACACCACCACGATTGTTACCGCTCCCGGAGATGAAGTGGATTTCGTTTCGCGCTTTTTCGCCCCCCAGGTGGGTATCGATGAAGATCCTGTGACCGGCTCTGCCCATTGCGCCTTGACGCCTTTGTGGGCGCAGCGGCTGGGCAAGAACACGCTGCAGGCGCTGCAGGTTTCGAGTCGGCTCGGAGAGTTAGCGTGTGAGTTGGCCGGTGACCGGGTCAGGCTGAACGGAGCCGCGATAACCTTTTTGCGCGGGACTATTGTGATTGAAGCGTGAAGGCTGTTGCCCGAGTGGCTTGCGGCTCACACCGCAGCAGGCCTTCCAGATAAGGCCATACATTATCCAGCAGTATGTGCTGTGCCTCAGGCGAGGGGTGAATTCTATCGGCTTGCATCAGCACTGGATCAGTCGCTACGCCCTCCAGTAAAAAAGGCACCAGCGTCGCCCCGCTGTTGACAGCCAGGCTGGTGTAACTGCTGCGAAACAGGTCGGTGTAACGCGCCCCGTAGTTGGGTGGAATTTCCATGCCCAGCAGTAACAGCGCGGCGCCGCTGTCGCGGGAGTTGCTGAGCATGCGACTCATGTTCTCGCGAAAGCGCTTGATCGGATAACCGCGCAGGCCATCGTTGCCGCCCAACTCCAGAATTACCACGCTGGGCCGGTGCTGTTCCAGCAGCGCTGGCAGGCGGGCGGCAGCACCGGCACTGGTTTCACCACTGATGCTGGCATTAACCACCACGTAGTGCGGATGATCTTGCTCAAGTCGTCGCGCCAGCAGGGCAACCCAGCCCTCTTGTAGAGACATGCCATAGGCGGCACTGATACTATCGCCGACGATCAGGATTTTTTTTTGTGCAGCCAGTGATCCCGTGCTGCACAGCACACCTAGCAACAGGCATAGAGCTGGTAACAGGCCGGCACCGGATGAGCTGCGACTACTTATGATCAAAACGGAAAATCTCCTCAAGCGGGTACCGATAGCCGATGGCGAGCTTGAAATACTGAAAGGGATTGATCTGGAAATCAAGGGTTCCGAAACGGTGGCCATCGTCGGCGCGTCCGGTTCGGGCAAGTCGACCCTGCTGGGTCTGTTGGCGGGCCTGGATGAAGCCAGTGCCGGCAAGGTCTGGGTCGACGGGGTCGAGTTGGGCGGGCTGGACGAGGATGCCCGGGCTCGCTTGCGGGCCGACAAGGTGGGCTTTGTATTCCAGTCTTTCCAGTTGTTGCCCAGCCTGACCGCACTGGAGAACGTGATGTTGCCGCTGGAATTGCGGGGCGAGGCGGATGCGGAACCGCTGGCGGCGAATTTTCTGCGCCGGGTGGGACTCGCCGATCGAGTCACCCATTACCCCAGGCAGCTGTCGGGGGGAGAACAGCAACGGGTGGCCATTGCGCGGGCTTTCGCTGCCCAGCCGATGATTCTGTTTGCGGATGAACCCACCGGCAACCTGGATACCGAGACCGGCGCCCACATCGCTGATCTGCTGTTTGAAATCAATCGCGAGCAGGGCACTACCCTGGTACTGGTCACCCATGAGCAGCGCCTGGCCGCCCGCTGTGACCGGCGCCTGCGCTTGCATGGTGGTGAACTGGTAGGTAGCGACTGATGACCGCATTTCGCATGCTGGCCCGTGACTGGCGCGGCGGTGAGCTGGGCGTACTGCTGGCCGCGCTGGTGATTGCGGTGGCCATCGTGGCGGGCATCAGTGCCTTTACCAGTCGTTTGCAGAACAGCCTGGAACAGGAGAGCCACCAGTTTCTGGCGGCGGACCGGGTACTGAGTAGCTCCAGTGACTTTGATCCCGCCTGGCAGCAGCGGGCCAGCAGCATGGGCTTGCAACTTGCCCGGACCCTGTCCTTCCCATCCATGGTCTATGCCGGTGAGGCGGACATGTACCTGGCCGCAGTAAAGGCCGTGAGCGCGGCGTATCCCCTGCGCGGTGATCTGGTCAAGAGCGCCCAACCTTTCGGCGAACTCGATCGGGTAAGCCGGGGGCCGGTCCGGGGTGAAGTGTGGATGGACTCGCGCCTGTTTCCCCTGTTGGAAGTTGAGATAGGCGATCGGGTCACCATCGGTAAGGCCACCTTTGAAGTGACTGCGGCGGTGCGCAGCGAACCCGACCAGAGCAGTAGTTTCTTCGGTTTCGGGCCGCGCGTGCTCATGCACTATGAGGACATTCCCGCCACCGCCGTGGTCCAGCCCGGCAGCCGGGTCGAGTACCGTTTGCTGCTAGCCGGATCGGAAGTCGAATTGGAGAAATATGTTGAGTGGCTGGAACCGCAGCTCGCGGGAGGCCAGCGGCTGCTGGACGTACAAAACAGCCAGCAGAACATCGGCCAGGCCCTGCAGCGGGCAGAGCAATTCCTGTTGCTGGCCGGCAGCCTCGGTGTGGTGCTGGCCGGGATCGCTATTGCGCTGGCCGCCAGGCGTTTTAGCGAGCGTCATTACGACTATGTCGCCATCATGAAAAGTCTGGGTGCCACTTCCGCCACCATCAACAGGCTCTACGGCAGCAGCCTGTTGTTGTTGGGGGGAAGTGCGACCGTGCTCGGCTGCAGTCTGGGCTGGGCCATGCAGGCGAGTTTTTTCAGCCTGTTCGCACCAGCGCTGCCCATTACCCCCGGTGACAGCGGATTGCGACCCTACCTGGTGGGGGCCGCTACCGCCATGGTCTGTTTGCTCAGCTTTGCCTGGCCACCACTGCAGCGTTTGGGCAAGGTTTCCCCGCTGCGGGTGCTGCGCCGGGACATGCCCGAGGAGGGACGGCATACACTCATCGACTGCGGCATCGGCCTGGCGGCGATAACTCTGCTGATGCTGTGGTATAGCGCTGACTGGAAACTTACCCTGGCAGTGCTGGCCGGCCTGTTGTCATCGGCCAGCCTGGCGGCGGTTTGCGCCCTGTTGTTATTGCGCGGGGGTCGCCTGGCTGGGATGCGCGCCGGCAGCATCTGGCGCTTGGCGCTGGCCGGGCTGCAGCGACGGAGCGGGGCCAATACCCTGCAGGTGGTTATTTTTTCCATGGCCATTATGTTGTTGCTGATCCTGGCACTGGTGCGGACGTCCCTGATCGAGGAGTGGCAAATGCAATTGCCGGAGGGAACCCCCAACCACTTTCTTATCAACATCGCGCCGCAGGAAGTCAACCAGGTGCGCGAGTCCTTGACCCGCCGGGCGGTATTGTCACAGCCTTTGTACCCCATGGTGCGGGGGCGCATCACCCAGGTGAACGGCGCGGCGCTGGGCCGCAGTGACGATCCCGAGGAGAGTCGGCGTGAGCGGGAAACCAATCTCACCTGGTCGGCAGAATTGCCCGCGGGCAATGAACTGGTCGCGGGTGAGTGGTGGGACGGTGAAACCACCGAGGCGCTGGTTTCCATCGAGGAGGGTATGGCCGAGCGCATGCAGATCGCGGTAGGCGACAGCGTGACTTACAAAATCGGATCCCGGGAGTTGCAGGTGACGGTGTCCAGTATTCGTGAGCTGGACTGGGAGAGCATGCAACCCAATTTCTTCATGGTCTTTCCACCGGCGGCGCTGCAGGGTTTTCCGGCCACCTTCATGACCAGCTTTCACCTGGACAGTGGTGACAAGCAGTTTCTCAATCAGTTCATTCGCCAGTTCCCGACGGTGACCGTGGTGGAGATGGATGTAGTGATCAACCAGGTGCGGGCCATTATCTCCCAGGTATCTGCCGCTATCGAATTGGTGCTGGTGGTGATTCTGGTCGCGGGGGCACTGGTATTGATTGCCGGGGTGCAGGCCAGCGTTGACTCGCGCCTGTATGAGAGCGCGATTTTGCGGGCCCTGGGCGCGCGCCGGCAGCTGATTCTGGGTGGGCTGGTGATTGAGTTCGCCGCCCTGGGGTTTTTTGCCGGCTTGCTGGCGACCATCGGGGCCGAGGTTTCCGTGTCTATCCTGCAAACCCAGGTGTTGGATATGGATTACACCCCGCACCCGCTGTTGTGGTTGGTGGGGCCTGTGGTCGGAGTGCTGATTATCGGTGTGCTCGGGGTCTGGAACTGCCGCCAGGTGGTATCCAGTCCGCCCCTGGCTGTCCTGCGCGAACTCTAGCCCGGGAATTTCACGAAGGCGGGAGAAATATGCCGTAACGAACAACCTCTTTATCCGGGTGAGATTTGCTGGTGACGGGGCGTCAGGGGGCCAATCGTTCTCTGGCCTCCGGTCAGGGTCTGATTCCGGTTACGAAGATCCGCACGCCCAAATCCACCTGCCGTTGCAGGTCGATATGGCGTTCAAACAACTCCGGTGTATCCACCTTCAGTGTTGCCAGGCCGTGAATAGCGGCCCAGCCTGAATTGGCCAGGTAGGCCACATCTTCCTGGCGGAAAATACCCTGATCCATGCCGCGCCGCATGATGTTACACACCAGCTCGTAGGTGTCCCGGCTGGCCTGGCGCAACTCGGGATGGGCTGCCTGGGGCTGCAGGGCGGGACCGAACATCAGTTTGAATATATCGGGGTTGCCGACCGCGTAATTGACGTAGGTGTTGGCGAAAGCATACAGCTGATCCACCGGATTGGCGCCGACCCGGCGGCCAGCGGCTTCCAGGCCGGCCAGCAATTTGCGATAGCCGCGGGTGGCCAGCGCCGCCAGCAACTCATTCTTGTCACTGAAATGACGGTACGGGGCGGTCTGGGAAACACCGACCGCGCGCGCCAGGGCGCGCAGGCTCAATTCCTCCGCGCCGTCACTGCCCAGTTGGGCCTCAGCGGTGTCCAGCAATTCATTGCGCAAATTGCCGTGATGGTAGCTTTTGCTACTGGCTTCGCTCATTGATGTTAGTGTCCTGTAACGGACACTAGGGTAGCAGATGCTGGACGGCGTCTCGCTCCTCGGTGAGTTCCTGCTCGGTGGCCTGCATTTTACCGCGGCTGAAGTCGCTGACTTCCAGGCCCTGCACGATTTCCCAGTCGCCGCTGCTGCAGCGGCAGGGGAAGGAGTAGATCAGGCCTTCGGTAATGCCGTAGGAACCGTCGGAATAGATGCCCATGGATACCCAGTCATCCCCGGGAGTGCCCAGCACCCAGTTGCGCATATGGTCGATTGCAGCATTGGCGGCGGAGGCGGCTGAGGAGGCGCCCCGCGCGGCAATAATTGCCGCGCCACGCTTTTGCACCGTAGGAATGAACTCGCCCTCATACCAGTCCTGGTCAACCAGCTCCATGGCGGGCTGAGCGCCGACTCTGGTGTTGAACAGGTCTGGATATTGGGTGGCGGAATGGTTGCCCCACACGGTCATGTTGCTGACATCGGTCACAGCCTTGCCGGTTTTCTGGGCAATCTGGGTTTTGGCGCGATTGTGATCCAGCCGCATCATGGCGGTGAAATTTCGGGGATCAATGTCCGGCGCGTTGCGCTGGGTAATCAGGGCGTTGGTATTGGCCGGGTTGCCTACCACCAGTACCTTGATGTTGTTACTGGCATTGTCGTTGATGGCTTTGCCCTGTACTGAGAAGATTGCGGCATTGGCTTCCAGCAAGTCCTTGCGCTCCATGCCGGGCCCCCGCGGGCGGGCGCCTACCAGCAGTGCATAATCTGTGTCCTGGAAAGCCAGGTCGGGGTCGTCGGTGCAGACGATGCCGGCCAGCAGCGGGAACGCACAGTCGTCCAGCTCCATGCGCACGCCGTCCAGCGCCTCCATTGCGGGAGCGATGTCCAGCAATTGCAGGATGACGGGCTGGTCTTCTCCCAACATGGCGCCGGAGGCGATACGGAACAACAGGGCGTAACCGATTTGACCGGCGGCGCCGGTAACGACTACTCGTACAGGTTCTTTCATGGCGTGGATATCCTCACAGGGAAGTGAAACTACAGGGGGTCGCCATTTTAGTCATCTGGACCCACAATTACTACCGCGTTGGGATTTGCGTCCAAACCGCGTAGAATCCGCAGCCGATTCAAGCGATTTCAGGTTGACCCGTGCGCGAGCTGTCCAAAAAGGAAAAAACTGAATTCAACAAACTGCAGAAACGCCTGCGCCGTCATGTTGGCAATGCGCTTGCCGATTACTGCATGATAGAGCCGGGGGATCGGGTTATGGTGTGCCTGTCCGGGGGCAAGGATTCCTACGCCATGCTGGATATCCTGCGCAACCTGCAGCGCAATGCGCCGGTGGAATTTGAACTGGTCGCGGTCAATCTGGACCAGAAGCAGCCCGGTTTCCCGGAACAGGTGTTGCCGGAGTACCTGGACGGCCTGGGGATTCCCTATTACATCCTGGAAAAAGACACCTACAGTATCGTCAAACAGGTGATTCCCGAGGGCAAGACGACCTGCGGGCTGTGTTCACGCCTGCGCCGGGGTAGTTTGTACGGCTTTGCCCAGAGTATCGGTGCCAGCAAGATCGCGCTGGGTCATCACCGGGACGATATCGTCGAGACCCTGTTCCTGAATATGTTCTTCAACGGCAGCCTCAAGGCCATGCCGCCGAAGCTGCTCAGCGACGACGGCCGCAATGTTGTCATCCGACCCATGGCTTACTGCAAGGAACAGGATCTGGCTGAGTTCGCTGCGTACAAGGCCTTTCCAATCATTCCCTGCAATCTGTGCGGCTCCCAGGATCATTTGCAGCGAGTGCACGTAAAGCACATGCTGAAGGACTGGGAGCGGCAGTACCCGGGGCGGACTGAAACGATTTTCCGTAGTATTCGCAATGTGGCCCCCTCCCAGCTGGCGGACACCCATCTGTTCGATTTTGGCGCGCTCACCGTGTCAGTCGATCGCTCGTTGCACCTGCCCGCCATCAACGTTGCCAATTTGTAGTGACCCCCGAACCCATGCTGTGTGTGGAAGCCCTGGTGCTGGAACGCGGCGGACGCCTGTTGCTGAACGATTTCAGCTTGCGGGTGAGTGCCGGCCAGCTGGTGTTGATAGAGGGCGACAATGGCAGCGGCAAAACCAGTTTGCTGCGGGCGCTGGCGGGCTTGGCCCGTTACGACCACACGGGCAGTATCCGCCGCAGCGCTGAATCCCTGTTGTATCTGGGCCACAAGTCCGGCCTCAAGGGATTGCTGACACCGCGGGAAAACCTGGCCTGGTACTGCCAGAGCCACAGCCAGAGCCACGGCCGGGACCAACGCAACGCTGATATTGAGGCTGCCCTGGCAGCCGTGGATCTGGTGGGCTTCGAGGATGTGCTCTGTCACAATTTGTCCGCGGGGCAGCAGCGGCGCGTAAATCTGGCGCGCCTGTATTTATCGCCGGCGCCATTGTGGCTGCTGGATGAGCCCTTTGCCGCCATCGACCGGACCGGTGTGGTCGGGTTGGTCCGCACTCTGGTGCAGCAGGTGGAGCGGGGCGGGGCGGTGGTCATGACCTCCCACCAGGCCCTGCAAACGGATCACCCCATCACCCGCATCAGGCTGGGGCAGGCCTGAGTCATGTCGGGAGCGCCGCTATTGCCGTTTTTGTCAGCCTGTTTGCGGCGTCAGTTGTTGCTGGCGTTCCGGCGGCCCCTGGAAATCGCGAATCCGCTGCTGTTCTTTTTGCTGGTGGTGATGCTATTTCCCCTGGGGATTGGTCCCGACCCCCGCCAGTTGGCAGAATTTGCCCCGGGCATACTGTGGATCGTGGCTCTGCTGGCGACCCTGCTGGCGGCTGAAAGCCTGTTCCGGGTGGACTTCGAGGACGGCACCCTGGAACAGCTGTTGCTGACGCCGCAGCCCCTGTACCTCAGCTGCCTGTCCTATGTGCTGGCCCACTGGCTGTTGACCGGCTTGCCCCTGACCTTGGTGGCGCCCCTGTTTGCGGTCATGTTGCAGCTGCCGCCCCCGGCGCTGCCCGCTCTGATGTTGAGTTTGCTGCTGGGTACTGCCGTGCTCAGCCTGGTGGGTAGCATCGGCGCCGCGCTGACCGTGGGTTTGAAACGGGGTGGACTGTTGATCTCGCTGTTGATTATCCCATTCTATGTACCGGTATTGATTTTTGGCAGTGGTGCGGTGCAGTTCGCTGCCCTGGGTAACTCGGCCCAGCCACAGCTGCTGGTTCTGGGTGGCATGTTATCCCTGGCCATTGCGCTGGCGCCCTTCGCGATTGCCGCGGGTCTGCGCATTTCCGTGGACGCCGGTTAGGATTTGCCGTGCCAACCCCGTATACTCCTGGCCTGACTTTGGTGCACTTTTGAATGTGGTCTTTCTTTCATAAACTCGGTTCCCCGCCCTGGCTGTATGCCATCTCCGGAAAAATTCTGCAGTGGCTGTTACCAGTCACCCTGCTGTTGCTGGCGGTCGGCGCTGTCTGGGGGCTGCTGTACGCGCCGGCTGATTTCCGTCAGGGGAATAGCTACCGTATCATTTTTGTACATGTGCCGGCCTCGGTAGTCGCTCTGGCCGGGTATTACGTGATGGCGACGGCGGGCGCGATTTCCCTGATCTGGAAAATGAAAATGGCCGATGTGGCCATGCGCAGCTGTGCGCCCATCGGCGCCGCGCTGACCTTTCTGGCGTTGCTGTCAGGCGCGGTCTGGGGCAAGCCTACCTGGGGTACCTGGTGGATCTGGGATGCTCGGGTTACCTCCATGCTGGTGCTGTTTTTTCTGTACGTGGGGGTCATCTCCCTGTACGAGGCTTTTGACAACGAGGTTGCCGCGGCCCGGGCCTGTGCGGTGCTCAGTCTGGTGGGAACAGTGAATATCCCCATCATCTACAAATCTGTGGACTGGTGGTACAGCCTGCACCAGCCCGCCAGCATAAAATTTACCGAGGAATCCAGCATGCACAGTGACATGTTGGCGCCCCTGTTACTGATGATCGTGGCCTTCTACTGCCTGTTTATCTGCAGTTTGTTGTTGTACATGCGCGGGGAAATCCTGCGTCGTGAAGGCACGACCCACTGGGTGCGCAAATTGTTACTGGATGCGGGAGACGCGCATGCAGTTTGATTCCCTGGCAGCGGCGCTGGCCATGAACGGACATGGCGGCTACGTCTGGTCGGTATACCTGATTGCGGCCCTGGTCGTGGTCTTCCTGTTGCTGGGGCCGGTGCTGCGCAGTCGTCGCATCATGCTGGAGCGGCTGGGACAGCTGCGCCGGGAGCAGGCCGCGCAGAATAAGGAGGTGCCTCTTGCATCCGGTTCGTAAGCAGCGCCTGCTGGTGGTGCTGTTCATCCTGGGTTTTTCCACCCTCGCGGTGGGTCTGGTGGCGTACGGCCTGCGTGGCAATATCAACCTGTTTTTCCCGCCCGCGGATATCGTTGCGGGTAAAGCACCGCTGGGACAGCCCATCCGCATGGGTGGCATGGTTGTCGAGGGCAGTGTGATCCGCAGCGAGGACAGCCTGCGGGTACAATTTGATGTGACCGACTACGCCGCCACGGTGACCGCTGTGTATGTGGGCATCCTGCCGGACCTGTTTGCCGAAGGCCAGGGAGTGGTGACGGCCGGGGTGCTGGACGGGCAGGGCGTGCTGCAGGCCAGTGAGGTGCTGGCCAAGCACGACGAAAACTACATGCCGCCGGAAGTTGCAGAGGCACTGCAAAAATCGGCGGGAGCGGGTTCTTGATTCCCGAGCTGGGCCACCTGGCCCTGATCATAGCCCTGGGCCTGGCGCTGGCGCTGAGCGTGATACCGATGTGGGGCAGCTATAAAAACCATTTCCAGGCAATGGCGCTGGCGCCCTCACTGGCAATAGGCTTGTTTGTCTTTGTTGCCATCAGTTTTGGCTGTCTTGCCCACGCCTTCCTCAACGACGATTTTTCCGTGTCACTGGTGGCGACCCACTCCAACAGCATGCTGCCCAGCGCGTTCAAGTTTGCCGCGGTGTGGGGCAACCACGAGGGCTCCCTGCTGTTGTGGGTTCTGATCCTGTCGATCTGGACCGCCGCCGTAGCGGTGTTCAGTACCCCGCTACCGCTACCGGTACTGGCGCGGGTGCTGGCGGTGATGGGCTTTGTGGCGGTGGGCTTTCTGCTGTTCTCGCTATTGACCTCCAATCCCTTTGCGCGGCTACTGCCCTCCACTCCCAGCGACGGCAGCGATCTCAACCCGCTGCTGCAGGATATCGGTCTCGTCATTCACCCGCCCATCCTGTACATGGGTTATGTGGGTTTTTCCGTGGCCTTTGCCTTCGCCATCGCCGCCCTGCTGGGTGGGCGGCTGGATGCCTCCTGGGCCCGCTGGTCGCGGCCCTGGACCAACACCGCCTGGGCCTTCCTCAGCCTGGGTATCATGCTGGGTAGCTGGTGGGCGTACTACGAGCTGGGCTGGGGTGGCTGGTGGTTCTGGGATCCGGTGGAAAACGCGTCATTTATGCCCTGGTTGGCGGGCACCGCATTGGTGCACAGCCTGGCGGTGACCGAGAAACGCGGCCTGGTCAAAAGCTGGACTGTGTTGCTGGCCATATTCGCCTTTTCCCTGAGTTTGCTGGGGACATTCCTGGTACGCTCCGGTGTACTCACCTCGGTACATGCGTTTGCGGCGGATCCCACCCGCGGTGTGTTTATACTGGTTTTTCTGGCCTGTGTGATCGGCGGTTCCCTGACCCTGTACGCCCTGCGTGCGCCGGCGGTGAGCAGCCGCATAAATTTTAGCTGGCTGTCCCGGGATTGCCTGTTACTGCTGAACAATGTGTTCTTCCTGACAGCCACCCTGACCGTGCTGTTTGGCACCTTGTTTCCGCTGCTGATGGATGCACTGGGACAGGGCAAGTACTCGGTGGGGCCGCCATATTTCAACGCGGTGTTCGTGCCGCTGATGGCGGTACTGGTACCGTTCATGGGGATAGGCCCCAATGCCCGCTGGAAACAGGATTCAGTCAGTCGCTGGCAGCGGGAGCTGCTGGTGCCGGCACTGGTGGCCTTGTTGTTGGGCGCGGTATTGCCCTGGTTCCACGCCGGTGAATTCAATCCCTGGGTGGCGTTGGCGGTGGTACTGGCAAGTTGGCTGGCGTTGGCGATGTTGCGGGACCTGCTCAGCAAGCTGCGTCATGCCAGTGGTGTGGGCGCGGGCTTACGCCGGCTCAGCCCCAGTTATTACGGGATGCAGTTGGCGCACCTGGGTTTCGCGGTAGCGATCATGGGGGTGGTGCTGGCCACCCAATACTCGGTAGAACTGGACCTGAAAATGTCACCCGGGGAGAGCCACGAGATTGCGCCCTACCGGTTCCGCTTTGACAGCCTGGAACAGGTACGAGGTGCAAATTACGTGGCCGATGAGGCCCGCTTCACGGTGACGCGCGGGGGCGCGTTGGTTGCCACTATGGCGGCACAGAAACGCCGCTACCTGGCCTCCGGACAGGTCATGACCGAAGCCGCCATCGATGCCGGTGTGTTCCGTGACCTGTTTATTGCCATGGGCGACCCGATCGGCGACCAGGCCTGGGCCATACGCTTGCAGGTCAAGCCATTTTTGCGCTGGATCTGGGCGGGAGCCATCGCCATGGCCCTGGGCGGTTTCCTGACCCTGGCGGATCGCCGCTACCGGCGCGCGCGCAGCGCTGCCACCCTAACCCTGCCGGGAGCGAATGCCAGTGGCGCGATTTAAGCTGTTTCTGCCCCTGGGTCTGTTCGTGGCGCTGGCCTTGCTGCTGGCGCGCGGCTTGCAACTGGATCCCAAGGCCTTGCCGTCGGCGCTGATCGACCAGCCGCTGCCAGAGTTTTCCCTGCCGGTACTGGGCGCTGAGCAGATACTCAGTCGCAGTGAAGTCGTCGGCGAGGTGGCACTGTTTAATGTCTGGGCTACCTGGTGTATCTCGTGTCGGGTAGAGCACCCCTACCTGGGACACCTGGCGACACAGGGCGTGCCCATCTACGGGATTAACTACAAGGACGATGACGCCGCGGCGTTGCAATGGTTGCAGCAGTTAGGTGATCCCTATCGCCTCAGTATCGTCGATGCCGAGGGCAGCCTGGGACTGGACCTGGGTGTGTACGGTGCTCCCGAAACTTACGTCGTCGATCGCAGTGGCGTTATTCGCTATCGCCATGTGGGGGTGGTTGACGAGCGGGTCTGGTCGGAAATTCTCGAGCCCATCGTCACTCGACTGCGGGGGGACGGGTGATGTGGGGGCAGGCCATCCTGCGGCAGGCGTACCTGACGCAGGCTCTCTTACTGTGTTTATTGCTGCTGCCGGGCTCTGGCTGGGCGGTGATTGAGACCTACGAGTTCAGCTCTGATGAATTGCGCGAACGCTATCGGGTACTGACCAACGAATTGCGTTGCCCTAAGTGCCAGAACCAGAATATTGCCGATTCCAATGCACCTATCGCCAAAGACCTGCGGCAGCAGCTGCACCGGCAATTGCACGCGGGTCGCAGTGACGCGGAAATTACCGAGTACATGGTGGCGCGCTACGGTGACTTCGTGCTGTATCGGCCGCGTTGGGAAGGTCCCACGCTGTGGTTGTGGATGGCCCCGCTAATATTTCTGGTGCTGGCAGTGCTGGTATTTCTCGGCAGTGTGCGGCGGGCACGTGCCAGACCCGGGTCGGATTCGGGCATGAGCGAGACCGAGCGTCAGCGCGTGGCGGCGTTGACCGGGGAGGAACAGCCTTGAGCGGTATCTGGCCGGGCGCGCTGATCTTGCTGGCGCTGGCGGCGGTATTTGTCCTGTTTCCGCGCTGGTTTATGCGCTCGCAACAGCAGCGCAGTCTGCGCGCGGACAACCTGGAGTGGTATGCCCAGCGCCAGCGGGAATTGGCGAGCGAACCAGGATCGCAGCAGCTGCTGGAGGATGCACAACTGCGTTTGCTGGAAGATGGCGTCGACAGCCTGGGGGAAGAACACACAGAATTGCGCGTGTGGCAGGGGTGGTTGCTGTTGTTGCCGCTGGTGGCGCTGACGCTGCTACTGTACGTGCAACTGGGGGCAGCGCCCGACGTACAGCTGGCCCGGGATCTACAGGGCCTGGCTGAAAACAGCAGTGAAGCGGATTTTCTCCGCCTGCGGAAACAGCTCGAAGTTCGTGCCGGGCAGCGCCCGGATAATCTGCATTACCAGGCGATGCTGGGCAGTTTCAACATGAACGAAGGCAACTACGGTGCGGCCCGGGAAATTTACCAGGGGCTCATCAAGCGTGCGCCCGGCGATGCCTCGGCCCGGGCGCTGGCGGCGCAAGCCGGGTTTCTCGCCGCCGGGCGGCAATTGGATCGGGACAACCAGCTGCTGGCAGAACAGGCGTTGAGCATCGATCCCCACCAGCGCACGGCACTGGGGTTGTTGGGCATGGCTGCCTATGAGAACGGTCAGTACCGGGCCGCTATCGGCTACTGGCGACGCTTGCTGGTGCAAGAATCACCCGACGCTTCCTCTGGCCAGATGATCGCCAGCGTTATCCAGATGGCGGAGCAGGCCCTGGGCGAAGCGGGTGGGGCAGCGGAGGTCGCGATTGCGGCCCCGACGTCTGCCGGTGTCAGTGTCACTATCCAGCTTCCTCCCGGGGCGAAAGCGGCGCCCGATGACAGCGTGTTTGTGTTTGCCAGAGACCCGGATTCAGGTTCCCGTATGCCGGTGGCCGTGCAGCGTTTTCCCGCTTCCCGGCTGCCGCTCACACTGCGCCTGGATGACGCCACCAGCATGGCGGGGCAGAAGATATCGCAGTTGGCGCAAGTGGTGGTGATCGCACGGGTTTCTCCCGGCGGGCAGCCGGGGGAGGAGCACGCAAGCTGGCAGGCCCAAATCGGCCCGCTGGCCCCCTCGCTGGTCGAGGATCCCCGGATGCTGATCCTGCAGCGCAAAAAAATCTGAAAAAAATCTGCAATTCCCACTCCCAAGCATCGTGTTGTCGCGTTAAACTACAGCCACTACATATTGTGGTTTGCAACTGGGGTGTAAGGCACAAAAAAACTGCAATAAAATAACAATTTCAAATAGTTACAAAATAAACTTAAGGCCGTATGAGATTAAAGTGCATTAAGTTGGCAGGGTTCAAGACCTTTGTCGATCCGACCAACGTCCAGTTTCCCGGCAACATGTGTGCCGTGGTCGGCCCCAATGGCTGTGGCAAATCCAATGTGATCGACGCGGTGCGCTGGGTTATGGGCGAGAGTTCAGCCAAGAATCTGCGCGGCGAGTCCATGGCCGACGTCATATTCAACGGCTCGGTCAACCGCCAGCCAGTGGGGCAGGCCCACATAGAACTGATCTTCGACAACCAGGACGGCAGCGTTGGTGGCGAGTACGCCAGTTACGCGGAGATTTCCATCAAGCGCCTGGTGAGCCGTGACGGCCTGTCCGAGTATTGGCTCAATGGCAGCAAGTGCCGACGCCGGGATATCACCGATATCTTTCTGGGTACCGGTCTCGGGCCGCGCAGTTACGCCATTATCGAGCAGGGCATGATCTCGCGCCTGGTCGAATCGAAGCCAGAGGAGTTGCGGGTATTCATTGAAGAAGCTGCGGGCATTTCCAAGTACAAGGAACGGCGCAAGGAAACTGAAAGCCGGATGCGCCGCACCGCGGAGAACCTGGAGCGCCTGACCGATTTACGCGAAGAGCTGGAGCGCCAGTTGCAGCATTTGCAGCGCCAGGCCCAGGCGGCGGAGAAGTACGCGGAGTTCAAGGCCAGGGAGCGCGAGTTGAAAGCGCAGGTGCAGGCTCTGCAGTGGCAGTCCCTGGACCGGCAGGTCGGCGAGTGCAAGCACATCATCGGTGAAATGGACGTCAAACTGGAAAGTGTGATCACCGAGCATCGCCAGGTGGATAGCCAACTGGAACGACACCGGGTGGAACACACCGAAGCCACGGATGGATTCAATGAGATACAGGCGCGTTTCTACACTCTGGGTGCAGAAATTGCCCGCATCGAGCAGAGTCTCAAACACCAGCAGGAACGCTCTCGCCAGCTGGCGGAAGATATAAAGCAGACCGAAGCCAGTTTCACACAGGCGCGGCAACACCTGCAGGACGACAGTGCGCAACAACAGCAGTGGCAGCAAGACCTGACCGCTGTGGCCCCGGAGTTGGAGCAATTGCAGTCCGAGGAACAAGTCTCGGCGGCGACCCTGCTCGCAGCCGAAGAGACCATGCAGGCCTGGCAGCAGGAGTGGGACGAATTCAATCAGCTGGCGGCGCAGCCGCGGCAGCAGGCTGAAGTACAGCAGTCCCGGATTCAGCACCTGGAGCAGGCCCTGCAGCGCATCCAGCACCGCATTGCCAACCTGGAACAGGAGCAACAGGGCCTGTCTGCGAGGCCAGCCGATGACCAGGTTTTGCAGCTCAGCGAACTGATAGTCGAGCAGGAAAACAGTATCGCAACCCGCCAATCCCGCACCGAAGAATTGCTGGCCCAGGTAAACCGGGCCCGTGATCAGCGCGATGAACTGGCGGCAGAGTTGGATACGGCGCGCAGCGAACTGCAAACCATGCGCGGCCGGTACGCCTCGCTGGAGGCCTTGCAGCAGGCCGCAACCAGCCGGGACGGAGCGGTGGAACAGTGGTTGCAGCTGCAACAACTGGGTGAGAAACCGCGGCTATTGGAGCAGTTGCAGGTCGACAGCGACTGGCAGTTGGCGGTGGAAACGGTGCTTGGCGATTACCTGCAAGCGGTGTGCGTGGACGGCATCGAGGCCCTGGGCAGTGCTCTCGCGCAGCCGCCACAGGGCAAGTTGTTGCTGGTGGATCGGAGTTCCGGTGGCGCCCGGGCAACAGCGGGAAGTCTGGCCGGCAAGGTGCGCGGCGAGCACGACCTGAATGAATGGCTGGGGACGGTGCTGGTGGCCGAAGATCTGCTGCAGGCGCTGCAGCGGCGCAGCCAGCTTGAGCCCCACCAGTCTGTGATAACCCGGGATGGTATCTGGCTGGGTCCAAACTGGGCGCGGGGGGCACGCCTCAGTGAAGAAGAGGGCGGTGTGATACAGCGCCAGCAGGAACTGGAACGACTGGGTGCGGCCATGGTAACGGCGGAACAAACCTGCAGCGACCTGGATCAGCAACTGACTGACCTGGCGCAACAGCTCAAGCTGCTGGAAACCCAGCGCCACGAGGTGCAGAACCTGCTGCAGGCGGAAACCCGTCAACAGGCGCAGCTGGGCGCAAAGCTGAGTGCAGAGCAGGCTAAGACAGAACAGATCAGCAAACGGCGGGAGGGGATCACCCGGGAAATAGGGGAGTCCAGGACCCAGTTTCAGAGCGAGCAGGAAAGCATCGCCGAAGCCCGACAACTGCTGGCCGCGGCGATTGAGTCCATGGAAACTGATTCGCGGCGCCGGGAGGAACTTTTGTCGCTGCGGGACGACACCCGATCCAACCTGGACAGTAGTCGTCAGGCCGCTCGCCACGACAAGGATGCCAGCCATCAATTGGCCATGCGGCACCGAGCCCTGCAGGCGCAACTGGAATCCATGAGCCAGTCAATTGAGCGCACCCGTACCCAGGTGGAACAGCTGGTGGAGCGCAAACAGAGTTTGCAGGAGGCGCTTGCCAGCAGCGAAGCGCCGGTAGCGGGTATGCAGCAGCAGTTGGAGGAACAACTGGAACAGCGCCTGGTGGTTGAAACTGAATTGAGCGGTGCGCGCCAGGCTTTGGCTGAGATTGATCACAGGATGCGAGAGGCCGAGAGTCAACGGGCTGCCATCGAACGGCGCTCGCAAACCGTGCGCAGCGAGCTCGAGCAGCAAAAACTTCAGCACCAGACCCTGCAGGTACAGCGGGACACGGTGCAGCAGCAGTTGCGGGAGTCCAAACACAAGCTGGAGACAGTCCTGGCCGAGATGCCAGAGCAGGCCAATCAACCGGAGTGGCAGCGGCAACTGGAACAGGTGGCCAACCGTATCGCCCGCCTGGGTCCGATCAACCTGGCGGCTATCGACGAGTTCAGCCAGCAGTCCGAACGCAAGAACTACCTGGATGCACAGAACGAAGACTTGCAGAGCGCCCTGGGGACACTGGAATCGGCAATTCGTAAAATTGACCGGGAAACCCGCAATCGCTTCCGTGACACATTCGAGCGGGTCAATGACAGTCTGCAGGAGTTGTTTCCGCGCGTGTTTGGCGGCGGTTCCGCCTACCTGGAAATGACGGGTGAGGATTTGCTCGACACCGGCATCACCATCATGGCGCGGCCCCCGGGCAAGAAGAACAGTACAATCCACCTGCTCTCCGGTGGCGAAAAAGCGCTGACCGCCATCGCCCTGATATTCTCAATTTTCCGCCTCAACCCGGCCCCGTTCTGTATGCTGGACGAGGTGGACGCGCCCCTGGACGACGCCAATACAGCGCGCTACGTCCGGATGGTCAAGGAAATGTCTGAGCATGTGCAGTTCATCTTTATCACGCACAACAAGATAACCATGGAGATGGCGGATCAGTTGATGGGGATCACCATGCAGGAGCCCGGCGTGTCGCGCCTGGTGTCCGTTGATGTTGAGGAAGCCGCTGAGCTGGCCGCCGTATGACCTGATGGACATTAATGTTCGCGATTGGATGGTAATAGTCGGCGCGCTGCTGGTTTTGGCGGTACTACTCGATGGCTACCGGCGCATGCGCAACAATTCCTCGCGGGTGCGGGTGTCACTGGTGAAAGTGTCAGGCGAGGGTGAAGAGGACGACGACGGCCCGGTGCTGCACGAGCTTCCTAACGGGGGCGCCCGGGTTGTCACCCGCGACGAAGAAGAACCAGAGGCCGCCGGGGACAGCCCGGAACCCCCGCTGCTGACTGAACCCGGGGAGTACCCGGCCGCAGGGGAGAACCTGGATCTGCTGCAAGGGCTTCGTGCCCCGGAAAAAGATGTCGCGACGGATACGGTCGCAGAGAGCAGTATCCAGCGGGAGGTGGTACTGATGTACGTTACCGCCCGCGAGGAGGCCGGATTTGCCGGCGAGGACATTCTGCACATTTTACTGGCTTGCGACCTGCGCTTCGGGGAGATGGATTTTTTTCATCGCCATGAACAGGCGGCCGGACGCGGCTCAATCCAGTTCAGCGTGGCCAATATGATGCAGCCCGGCGTCTTCGATATCGATGCCATGGCTAGTTTCAGCACCTCCGGCCTGACCTTTTTTCTGGCCTTGCCCGGTCCCGAGGATATGATGCAGGCATTTGAACATATGCTGGAGACGACTGAATGCGTGGCGAATCATCTCGGTGGCGACTTGTTGGACGAAACCCGCAGTGCCATGACCAAGCAAACCCTGGAACATACCCGGCAGCGCATCCGCGACCTGGAAAGGCGCCTGCTGACCCAATCCAGTCATATTAAGTCGCGCGATGGCCAGGACCCCACAAGCGGAGATTGAGGAGCTGCGGGAACAGCTGAATCAGCACAACTACCGCTATCACGTGCTGGATGCTCCCACCGTATCCGATGCCAGGTACGACAAGTTGCTGCGGCGTTTGCAGCAACTGGAGCAAGACCATCCTGAATTAATTACTCCCGAATCCCCGACCCAGCGAGTGGGTGCAATACCGCTTGAGCAGTTCCAGCAGGTACAGCACGAGCTGCCGATGTTATCGCTGGACAATGCTTTCGATGACCAGGAGATACAGGACTTCGATCGCAGGGTACGCGAGCGCCTGGATCAGGACGGCGAGATGGAATACGCCTGTGAACCCAAGCTGGACGGCATTGCCGTCAGCCTGCTGTACCGGGACGGACAATTGCAGCGGGGTGCAACCCGGGGCGATGGCCGCACCGGGGAGGATATTACCCATAATATTCGCACCATTGCCTCCATTCCACTGAGCCTGTTGGGCAGCGGCTATCCCCCGGTGCTGGAAGTGCGCGGCGAGGTGTATATGCCCAGCGCCGGCTTCGCCGCCATGAATGCCCAGGCCAGGGAACGCGAGGAGAAGGTGTTCGTGAATCCGCGCAATGCCGCGGCGGGCAGTTTGCGCCAACTGGATGCCCGAATTACTGCCCAGAGGCCTCTGGAGATGTGCTGTTACAGCGTCGGCTGGGTGGAGGGCGGCGACTTGCCTTCGCGCCACTCGGATATTTTGTTGAGACTGCAGGAGTGGGGTTTGCGCATCAACGCCGAATCCGCCGTCGTTGTTGGCACTGCAGCTTGCATAGCGTATTACCGCCGGTTGGCCGAGCGCCGCGCGGAACTCCCTTACGCTATCGATGGTATCGTCTACAAAGTCAATGAAGTGGCCCTGCAACTCCGGCTCGGGTTTATTTCCCGGGCGCCGCGCTGGGCCGTTGCCCGCAAGTTTCCCGCCCAGGAGGAAACCACCCGCCTGCTAGACGTGGAATTCCAGGTGGGTCGCACCGGTGCGGTGACCCCGGTGGCAAGGCTGGAGCCGGTTTTTGTCGGCGGCGTCACCGTCAGTAATGCGACCCTGCACAACCGGGATGAAATCCAGCGCCTGGGCCTGCGCATTGGCGATAGGGTCGTCATCCGCCGCGCCGGTGATGTGATTCCGCAGGTGGTTTCGGTTATCGCCGGAGCGCGGCCTGCGGATGCGGCTGAGATTGTGTTCCCCGAGCTGTGTCCGGTCTGTGGTTCGGTGCTGGAGCAGGAGCCGGATGGGGCGGTGATTCGCTGCATCGGTGGTTTGGTCTGCGCTGCCCAGCAAAAGGAATCCATCAAGCACTACGCCTCGCGCAAAGCCATGGATATAGAGGGGCTGGGGGACAAACTGGTAGAGCAGCTAGTGGATGAGGAATTGATCCACGACCTGGCCGACCTCTATGCCCTGGAGGTGGGCAGCCTGGCCCAATTGGAGCGGTTGGCGGAGAAATCCGCCGGCAATCTGGTTGCTGCGATTGCCGACAGTCGCGCTACCAGCCTTCCGCGTTTCATTTACGCGCTGGGAATACGTGAGGTGGGAGAGGCAACCGCACTCAATCTGGCGCAGCACTTTGGCAACTGGGAGGCGTTGGTGGCGGCCTCCGAGGAGCAGTTGCTGGCTGTGAACGACGTGGGCCCGGTGGTGGCGGACCATCTGCGCCAGTTTTTTGATTCCGTCGACAGTATGCAGGTAGTCACAGAAATCCGGGCAGCGGGCGTCAGCTGGGAGGATCTTGAACCCAGGGAGGTGGCGGACCTGCCGCTGCAGGGTCAGACCTGGGTGGTCACCGGCAGCCTGGAGGCCATGGGCCGCCTTGAGGCCAAGGCCCTGTTGCAGCAACTGGGCGCGAAAGTTGCCGGCAGTGTATCGGCGAAAACCCATTGTGTGGTGGCAGGCCCTGGGGCGGGTTCCAAGCTGACCAGGGCCCGTGAACTGGAGTTAGAAGTGATTGATGAAGCGGGTTTTCTGGCGCTGCTTTCCAGCCATGGGGTATATGAAGAATGATTCGTAAACTACTGATAATTAGTGCTATTATTGTATCAGGGTGCACCACTTTACCGCCCTCGGATGTGAGTGATATCTGTGCCATATTCACTGAGAAAGACGACTGGTACGGCGCGGCGGACGACGCCCGTGACCGCTGGGGCAGCCCCATCCCGGTGATGATGGCGATCATGTACCAGGAGTCCCGCTTCCAGGCCAAGGCCAAACCGCCGCGCAAGAAGATCCTGTGGGTCATTCCCGGACCGCGGCCGTCTTCTTCCTACGGTTATACCCAGGCGCTGACGGAAACCTGGGCTGTGTACAAACGCAATGCGGGTAATTACGGGGCCGACCGGGACGATTTTGGTGATTCAATCGACTTTATCGGTTGGTACAACCACCAGAGCTACAAAAAAAGTGGCATCAAGAAAGATGATCCATATCATCTGTATCTGGCGTATCACGAGGGGCACGGCGGTTTTAATCGCCGCAGTTACAAAAACAAGCAGTGGTTGAAGGCTGTGTCGAAGAAAGTTTCCCGTCAATCGGCAGGGTATACCAGGCAACTCAACACCTGCGAGGAGAAGCTCAAGGACGACGGTTGGTTCTTCGGGCTGTTTTAGTGTCCTAAGTGTATGGAATGTGTAGAATTTCATGAGTTTTGATGATGCAAGGGGGGGGCGACTGTGAAACACTATGGGGATCAGTCAGAACTTCCCGAGCCTTTGCGGTAGGAGTACAATTTTGCGGTAGGACGGACAATAGTGAAAGCAACAGATATCAGGAATCCGGAGTATTTTCATAAGGTGGTGGACTGCCAGTACGCCTGTCCCGCCCATACGCCGGTCCCGGAGTACATCCGACTCATCGCCGTGGAGCGCTACGACGATGCCTACATGATCAACTGGGAATCCAATGTGTTCCCCGGGGTACTGGGACGCACCTGTGATCGCCCCTGCGAGCCCGCCTGCCGGCGCGTCCGGGTGGAAGATGAACCGGTGGCGATCTGCCGACTGAAACGGGTAGCCGCCGACAACAAGAACGACGCGGTCATCGCCGAGCGCATGCCAGCCATACCCAAACGCAAGAATGGCAAGCGCATTGTGCTCATCGGAGCCGGACCCGCCTCGCTGACGGTGGCGCGGGATCTGCTGCCACTGGGATACGAAATCGATATCTACGACAATCAGATTGCCGGTGGTGGCATGATGCGCAGTCAGATACCTGCCTTCCGCCTGCCCATCGAGGTCCTGGACCAGGAGGTCAATTACATACTCGATCTGGGTGCCGTAACCACTTTCAACCACTACGTCGGCAGTCTCAAGGAGGTGCTCGACCAGGGTTATGATGCCATTTTTGTCGGTACCGGGGCACCCCGGGGCAAGGACCTGGACCTGCCCGGCCGGCAAGAGGCGGCTGCCTCCATCCACATCGGTATCGACTGGTTGTCCAGCGTGGCCTTTGAGCATGTAGACAGCATTGGCAAACGGGTGCTGGTGCTGGGAGGCGGTAATACCGCCATGGATTGCTGTCGTACCTCGCGCCGTGTCGGCGGTGAGGATGTGCGGGTGGTGGTGCGCAGCCCCTTCGCTGACATGAAAGCGTCCCCCTGGGAAAAAGAAGACGCCATGCACGAAGATATTCCCATTTACGACAATCACGTGCCCAAGGAATTCGTGGTTGAAGACGGGGAATTCAAGGGTGTCAACTTCGAGATAGTGGATGCCGTTTACGACGAGGATGGCAAACGCAGCCTTATTCCCACCGGGGAGGACCTGGTGTTTATGGCAGCGGACGCGGTGCTGATAGCCATCGGTCAGGAAAACAGCTTTCCCTGGATCGAGCGCGATATTGGCCTCGAATTCGCCAAGTGGGATATGCCGGTGGTGGACGAGCTAACCTTCCAGTCCAGCCATGAACAGGTGTTCTTTGGCGGCGACTCGGCCTTTGGCCCGGAGAATATAATCACCGCCGTGGCCCACGGCC
>JAPUKZ010000428.1 GCA_027295405.1 Gammaproteobacteria bacterium | reverse complement strand
ATGTTGCCTGATTCGAGCAAGTATTGCCGACGAAGCAAGGAAGATAGAGTCTTCCTCTGAACGCTTGGATATGCCCGGATCGACGTAGGAGATCTACGCGGTTCTACATATTGCGGCGGTATTCACCCCCAACGCTGATTTTCACCAGGCTGCAAGAAATGCGGGCTAGGAGCCTGCGCGGTAGAAATATCCGTAGCGAGAAAATGACACAGTGAGGACAGTTTCGCAGTAGGATAATTTTCTACCGCGCAGACTCCTAGGGCCGCTGATGGGCCTCAATACGAAATCCCGCCGGGCTGTGGAAGGCAATCGCCTCACCGCTGCCGAGCAGCGTTCTGACCTCGCCATAACGCGTATACCTGATTCCGGCGGCCTCGAGCCTGGATATCAAAGGCTGCAGGTCGCTGATTGTGTAGCTTACCTGCAAAGTGCCGAGCGCTTTGGGCCTGGCTCGGGGGTATAGATCCTCCCCCTCGACGCCCTGGTAGTCGACGATCTCAATGCGGCCGAAGTGCTGTTTCTCGTTGCCGAGCACGCTGACGTCCAATGCGGCGCCCGGGGGCAGCCCGACCATTTTTTCAATCTCGGGGCCCGCCAGGATGTTATCCGACAGTATGTCCAGACCCAGTATGTCCTGATAGAATTGCTTTTCTTCCCCGGCATCGGGGACGATAGTGATCACCGGACCGACGCCGGCGAAGCCTCGCGATGTGTACGGCAACTCCTCCCCGATTACCTCGAGCAGCACCACATTGACCTCATCGTGCGCCGGCATATGGATCTCACGGAAGATGCCGCCGCCAGGTATCGTAACCTCGCTGTAGTTTTCATTTCGAAAGCGCATCCCGGCGGCCTTCAGTTCTTCGACGCGGGCTGGCAGATCACGTACGTGTATGTCCAGATTCTTCGGTACCAGATCGAAGACCTCGGCGCCCTGGCGGATGGGTGGTTGCGGGTCGTTGAATTCGACCAGGTGGATCATACCGGTGCGCTCGCCGGGTGTACGGACCACCGCCTGACGGGCGATGTCCTGTGCCTGCAAATCCCACAAATGCGCCAGACCCGAGTCGGGGCCCTCACTCTGCAACGATACTTCGAAGCCGAAGGTGTCGACCCAAAGCGCCAGGGCCGCATCCAGATTCGCCACGCCCAGCGTGACATTAGTCCATGAAGCCATTTCGAAGGGCTCCTCGATCGCTTGGTCCGGCAAGTTTTTTACGGTTGCGGTTTCCTCCGCCGAGCCGGGCTCGGGAGCCTGATTGCATGCTGCCAGCAGCCAAATGACCACCGCAAGCATTAAAGACGCCAGTCTGTTTGGCCGCCTGAATCCAGGGTCAGCATGACAGTCGTGTTGGTCGTATGCGCACGTCATCGGGTTTTGGCGTCAAAAGTCCTGAATCCTTTGCCGGTATACTCTATCTGTCTTTGGTAAGAACAGTGGGTGAAGTAGTCCGCCCAAAGCTGAGTGCCGGTGTGCTTTGATTCGTCCAGGCTCAGAAGTTTGAACTCCGCTGGCTGAACACTGGGGAGGACGAATGGTCGCCAGTAGAGATGGTCAGGCTGGATAAACCCGACAAATTCCTTCCCACGATCCCGGGACTCGGGTCTTCTCCAGTCTTGGGCTGACGCTGTGGCGATAAGGATCGGCAGCACAGTTACTGAAACACCAAACTGAGTTCGCAATTGCATCTTTCGGCTCCAGTAAATTATTTTTGTGGACTGATAAGCTAGCCACCAGTAATCATCTTTGAATGCGACTTGACCGGCTTGCGCCGATTATCGGCTATTTAATCTGATCAGAATCGAAGGATCTTCTGTCCCAAAAGCCGCCCGAAAGTCACTGCCGGCGTCACACTCCCACCGCTGGTATAAGCACGGCCGCTGGTTGCTGCTCCAAGCACCTCTCCCGCTGCATAAAGATTACCCACCGGCTTGCCTTCAGTGGTGATGATCTGCAAGTCTTTGTTCACGGCCAAACCGGCAAATGATTTGAGCGTCCAGCCCTGTGACCGAATGGCATAGAACGGCGGTTGGGAGACAGCTAAAGGCCGTTGGGATCGCATAAATTTATCAGGTTTACCCTTTTCGATTGCCAAATTGTAATCATTTATACTTTTTTCCAGCCCAGCCGGGTTGATTCCTGCTGCAACGCCCAGTTCGCTCAGTGACACGGCTCTAGAAAACATCGGATGCTTATTGAAAGCCTCCAGGAACCTGTCGCGCGACCAGTCAGGGATTACCGGTGGTGCCTGTTCGAGTATCTTCTGGTCGAATACCGCCCAAAACCGGTGCCCGGGTTGATGGTCAAGTGCGCGCCCGCGATGGCCCAGGCTTGGATGGTCCTCCTGTACAAAACGTTCACCACGGGCGTTAACGAAAACTTCCCAGGGTGCGCGGGTTTCCGGAGCGATTGACAATGACGCTGCCATGACAGACGGAATTTGGTTATTCGCGGCGATAGAGCCGAAATAGCTTACATAGTTCTCTGCGCCACGGAGGTAGCCTCCGGCTCCCAGACCCAGGGTCAGCCCTGCTCCCTGGCTAGTTGGGTATGCAACTATACTGTACAAAGGCACACCGTGAATGTTTTCGAACATAATGGGATTGGCCGCGCACCCGCCACTGGAAATGACGACGTTGAGCCCCCGAAAATCTGATCGTTTGCCGACATTATCCTCCGTAACGACACCGGTCACAGCACCCTGGTGATCCTTGATCAGATCAACCGCTCCGGCCCCGGTCAGGACGGTGATACGCCCTCCCTTCACGTGCTGGGACAGTAATGGTGTCATCACATTGAAAATTGACATGCCGCTGTTGATGCCCCACTGGTAGCGCCTGATTCGATAAAGATCATAGCCAGTACTACCGCGCACAGGGTGATCGTCATGCACTGTGAAGCCGTTCTCGGCGAGCCAATTGATCGTCGTCCCGCCATGATCCGCCCACAGTCGTGTCAGCAGTGGGTCCGACGTGTTGTTGTTGATTCGCATGATGTCGTCATAGTGGGCATCCGGCGAGTCATCAATCCCCTGCGCTTTTTGAAATACCGTGTTCGCTGCCGCCATCCTGCCCCCGGACACGTACAAGGTTCCGCCCAGTTGGGGCGCTTTTTCGATGATTAGCACTTTTGCGCCTCGATCAGCCGCGAAGATTGCAGTCGGTATACCGGCCGTGCCCCCTCCAATCACTATCAGATCAAACTGATTCTGAGCCAAAACCCTGCGCATGCTCCATGGCATAGTCGATAAAAACATGACGGCGCCAACGCCCTTCAAAATGGATCTTCTTGAGATCGACAAACCGGCGTTGCTGTCTTCTGTTTTGTGCTGTGTCATCTTCTGCACCCTCCCAAGGCGTGTTCGTTCAGGTTCTATAAATCTCCTTAATTCGCTTCTTTGC
>JAPUKZ010000427.1 GCA_027295405.1 Gammaproteobacteria bacterium | reverse complement strand
TGATTCTTGACACCACACACGCGCTCTAGACCATCGCGCTAATTCCGATAGGCATGGATACAACAGAAAACGGCATCGCCAGACCGCTATGTTTGCCGATTCGTCTTACTCACATCTCGCACCCGATAAAGCGGGGCAGGCTCTGATGCATCTCCCACGGCCCAAAAGTGGTTGGGTCGATTCCTGGTTCAGGGTGAAGCGGGACTCTATGACAAGTCTTCGCGGACAGATCGCAGCCCACAGACACAAATGTCAAGGCAAGGGTCATAAATGTCATTAATGGCGCCGCGCTCATCCCCTAAAATCAGCCTTCGCGTTAACAGCCAACAAAGCAAAATATTGAGGCTCTCAGGAGCGTCCGCCGCTATGACACACTTCGCAATCGCCGGAATCCAGATGCAGGTTGAGCAGCAGGACAACATCGGTGCCATGGAACAGCGTCTGCAACAAACCATGGACATGTACCCCTGGGTACAAATGGTGCTGTTCAGTGAGCTAGCACCCTTTGGCAGTGGTCGCCAGTACGCAGAACCCCGGCCTGGCCCGGCGGAGGAGCGCTTTCAGGCTATGGCGGCCAGCTACGGGATATGGCTGATTCCCGGTTCGCTATACCAGATAGTAGACGACAAACTGTATAACACTTCACCGGTTATCAACCCGGCCGGGCAGATCATCACCCGTTACGAGAAGATGTTCCCATTCTATCCCTATGAGGAAGGCATCTCTCCCGGCTCCGCGTTTTGCGTATTCGACGTGGACGGCGTGGGCCGGTTCGGGGTATCCAACTGTTACGACATCTGGTTTCCTGAAACCACCCGCACGCTGGCAGCCATGGGTGCCGAGGTACTTTTGCATCCGGTAATGACCAGCTACATCGATCGCGACATCGACCTGGTGATGGCGCGTGCAGCGGCCGCCAGCAACCAGTGCTACGTATTCGATATTAATGGCGTATCGGCCGGCGGCGTCGGTAAATCCTGCGTCTTTGACCCAGCGGCCCGCGTCATCCACCAGGCCGGGTCCCACGAGGAAATTATTCCAGTGGAAATTGACCTGGAGCAGGTGCGCCGACAGCGTGTGCGTGGAATTCGTACCCTGGGTCAGCCACTTAAAAGCTGGCGCGACAACCTCGTGCCACTGGAGATCTACCGCGATGATTACGACCACAGCTATCTCGAATCACTGGGACCTCTGGTCAAACCCCATCGGCAAGACTCATCAGTAGGAGAGTAGCCATGAGCATAAACACCAAGCTGAGCAACCTGTCTGAAATCTATAGTTTTTTCCGCAAGAGCACCCTTCCTGTGTTCTTTGTCCACCCGACACCCTACAACGTGTTGGGGCTGGGGCAATGGGTAAATGCATTTCGCTATATCTCCCACTTCGATTCCTTCGACGGCAACCACCACCGGGTGATGAGGCCCACAGCACCTGCAGATCGCACGTTTAAGTCCAAGGAAGATATTGTCAACTACCTGGTGAGCCACCCGGAGACACACGCGTACATCAAGAGCCTCGGCGGGCGCGGCAAGATGCTCACGGTCATGTTTGACGAGGAAACCGAGCAGCTGGCCGCGGAGGCAGGACTGGAGATCGCGCTTCCGTCGGTCGAATTGCGCACCAGGCTGGATTCTAAAATCGTCACCACGCAACTGGCCGCCGAGGTGGGCGTGCCCAGTGTGCCCAATGTGCTAGGCACGGCCAACAGTTATGAAGAACTGGAAACCCTGTGCCGGGAAAACCACCTGGGCAATGACCTCGTGGTGCAAACTCCCTACGGGGACTCGGGACAGACCACGTTCTTCATCACAGAGCCAGAACACTGGGATGCCTGCGCCGACAAGCTGATCGGACAGCAATTGAAAGTGATGAAGCGCATCAACAACCTGCCCTACACACTGGAGGCGGTCGCCACCTGTCACGGCACGCTGGTCGGACCGGTACAGGCGGATATCGTCGGTCACAACGAACTGACCCCCTATAAGGGAGGCTGGGCCGGGAACGATCTGCACCGCCAGGTGCTGAAGCAGTCACAGACCCGCCGGATGCGCAGCATGACCCAGGCCATGGGTGACCGGCTCTACCGAGAGGGGTACAAGGGTACCTTCTGCCTGGATTTCCTGGTGGATACGGAAACCGGTGATGTCTACCTGGGTGAGTTGAACCCCCGTATCAGCGGTGCCAGCGCGCTGACGAACATGGTTACAGCCAAATACGGCGGTGCGCCCTTGATGCTGTTTCACTTGCTCGAATTCATGGATGTAGAGTATGAACTGGATATAGAGAAGGTTCAGCAGCGCTGGGCCGATTTCGACAGTTGGACGCAGCTGGTAATGAAACAAACGGATGAGCCGGTCCGGCGTGTGCTTGAGGCGCCCTCCTCCGGGATCTGGACCATGCTGGACGACGGCAATATCGAGTTTTCGCGCCAGAGTATTGACTGGCACTCTGTGGCCAACGAAGACGAGGCGTTTTTCCTGCGCGTCTACGGTAAGGGAGATTGGCTGTTCAAGGGGGCTGACGTGGGCATCCTCGTCACCCGGGGTCGCATGCAGCACGAGAACGGAGAATTGACCGAGCGTGCGAGAAGCTGGATCAGGGCTATTCACCAGCAGTTCGTTACCAACCCGCCCAAGTCCTGACGGCGAGGATACCCCTACTTGAGGCAGGCTTCGGCATTACTGCCAAGCTAACCGCGCGCGAGATATAATTGGCAAATGAAACAACAAGCTGCCCTCTACAAACGCCAAGGAAATTGCATATATGCTGAACTACTCTCAACCCAGCACCTTTTATCGAGCCTTCAAGAACTGGTTCGGAGTCACGCCAAAAGCGTTCAGGAAAGGAATCGCCAACGCCCAGGGGGAAGACACATTGCG
>JAPUKZ010000426.1 GCA_027295405.1 Gammaproteobacteria bacterium | reverse complement strand
CTGATGGCTCTAGCGCGGCTGATGGCTCTAGCGCGGCTGATGGCTCTAGCGCGGCTGAGGGCTCTAGCGCGGCGGGTAGTTTTTCAACATGGTGGTGGCGATAGCGTTGAAGCGCTCCTGCTGCCCCTCGGCCCGGCGTTTGTCCTCAATTTTTGACTGCATGACGCCCCTCCAAACGGACTTACGCAGTTCCGAATCAACCAGGTCGAAGATTAGAGTCCCCCTGGTGTACTGCCGCACACTGACATCAGACACCGCCGGGCCGCAGCGCCAGCATCGGTAGAAACTGGTGCTGTTATAACTGCGCACGTTGGTCTGTTCCTGGGTTACCAGGTGCCAGCTGGCCAGAATATCCGCCTGCTCCCGGTCCTCGACGAAAACCATGCCTTTAGCAGTCAGCGCCCGGGCAAAGGCCCGGTGCATGCGCTCGATCTCCATATCGCTGAGGACGGTAGCTTGCGCCGGCCCGCCCTTGCGAGGCAGGTAGGCAAACGTCTTGAATTTGCTGAAGTCAAAGGCAGCCATATAATCGATGTTCGGCTCCGGCAAGCCGCTACTGGCGCACCCTCCAAGGGCAAACAAGCAACACGACAACAGCAAAATCGAGCGGAGTGTGGGTATTTTCATGTGACTGTCCAAAACAGCATATCGGGGCGAAAAGTATAAAGGATCGACATTGCCAGCCATAGTCCGGGCTACCCCTGATCAGGGGTCGAAGGGTAGACGGGTGCCCGCTGGCCAAATCCGGGTATCTGGGGGAACGGGAACAGCTCGTTCCAGTGCTCCCCCCATACCTGCGCCAGTGATTCGTCGAATTCTGCTCGATAACATCGCGCCATGGCGCGCTGTAGCTGCTGTGGAGCAGCAAGCCCGAGTAGTACCAGCGTTTCCATCATACCCTCGGCGCGCAGGCGCACCGAGGGGGCCACCTCACCACCTGCGTGGAGCGTTGCGAATATCTGGCACCAGCGGCGCTCCAGCTCTCTGTGTCCAGCTTGATCACTCATCTGACTACCATAAGAATAGGGGAAGTAGCACGGTTTAAAGAATAGGGGACGTAGCACGGTTTTCAACCCCAAAACCGTGCTACGTCCCCGTTTAAGGCACCGTTTGAGGTACCACGCGCACCTTACTGGTCTGACGGGACAGAGCGACCAACTGGCCGCTGCTATCCCACAACTCGCCGTCTTCCTCGACCACACCGCGGGTCAAATAGCGGCAGCGAAATCGCGCCTGCAAGGGCCCCGCTACCGGGTGCCCCCGCACACTGACTGACAATTCCAGGGTCGGCACCCATTGCAGGGCCCCATAAACGGTGAAGATTGGCGGCGCCATCGCGTCTGCAAATAACAGCAGCGCCAACAGGTCGGGCTCGCGGCCGTCGGCGAACCCCAGCCAACCGTTAAAACAACCGCTCCCATCAGGTTCTCCCCGGCGGAAAACCTCGCCACCCGTGGCATAACACTGGTTGACCCGCTGCCGGAGTTCGACGCCGTGTTCTCGCATCGGCCTGCATTGCTCATAAGGCGTGATCACCGGTTTCTCGGATGACTGCCAACTCTCACCCTGCAGCCGCCCGATATCGGTATACGAGGCAGTGACATGCGCCTTGACCTCGCCTTCCTGGCGCATGGTCAAGGCCGCGTGACTGGTACTGCCACCCACTCGCAGGGGGTCCACCAGGCAATCAATCGGGCCCAGTTGGGTCGGGGCTGTGTACAGGATATGGACAGTCAATGGATCCGGGTGGGTCAGGGCCCGGGACAGCACCCGACCGGCAATGGCGAGAACATAACCCCCGTTGGGCACTGTGCCGATACGCCAACCTGGCCTGATTTCACCGCGCCAGTGGTCAGCAGCCAACTGCTCTACCGCGGTATCACGGTCAAATTCTGTCATCCTTGTTTTCCTCTCAACCAATGCGAATGCCTGAATATACCAATGGACAAATCATGTAAACCGGTTTCTTCTTTACAAACGGTTACATGAAAGCCGAGTTTTCTCCGTCAGAGCCGTTATAATAGTTAGCATGAATTTGAGAAACCGATCGGAAGAAACGTGGTCTAACATACCACGGTGTAAGGACGAACAGCGGTCGAGGGGTAGTTTGTGAGGGTTTCAGTCTGGTTGGGGGCAGTGCTGCTGTTCTGCTCCGGGCAGTTTTTGTCTGCGCAGGAAGTCGCTTCCGTGCACGCTGATGTCCTGCGCACTGACGCGGTGACTACTGCCCCAATGCAAACTGTGACAGTGGAGACGACCACCGTGGAAACGGCCCCCGCGAAGGCAGCCGCAACGGAATCTGTCACGGTGATGCCGAGTAGCGAACCGCTGATTAATCCTGAGGATGTCATGAACGGCGGTAATCTGATTTTCCAGCAGCAGGATGAGCCGGTGTTGGTAGCGCCGGATAGTGTGGCCTACCAGTTCTACATTGCCGATCTGGAAGGTCGCCATGGCGCCTACGCCCCGGGCTTATCGGAACAATTGCTGGGCCTGGGCAGTGTCTATCAGGAACAGGGGCTGTATCAGGAAGCCATCAAAATTTTCAAGCGCGCAGTGCACCTTTCCCGCATCAGCAACGGCCTGCACAGCGCCGAGCAAATCCCCATCCTGCAGCGTCTGATCAGCGCACTGGTCTCCAGCGGCGATTACGAGAAGGCGGATGAGCGCCAGTACTACCTGTACCGGGTCCAGCGGCAGTTGTACCAGTCCGACGCTCCACAAATGTCAAAAGCCATGATGGACAGGGCCAACTGGGAGCGGCAAGCCTATTACCTTTCGGTTGGCGATACCGCATTCAGTCGCCTGCTGGCCATGTGGGAGCTGTACCGACGGGTGTTGAGCAATATTGCCGAAACCGAGGGCAGTTACTCGCTGCAACTGCTACAGCCCCTGAACGGGCTACTGGAAACCCAGTACCTGATCGCCCGCTACAACGGCGAGGCTCCCGGCGGCATCCAGTTTGGCAGCGGCGCCCCCGAGAGCAGTGCCGAAAAAAACCGGTTCGCCATGGTACGGTTGTCAAATTACAAACAGGGGCAGGCTGTTATTGCGGCCATCCGCGAAGTGCATCTGTTCAATGAGTCAGAGGAGAGCCCGCTGGCAGCCGAAAGCCTGCTGGCGCTCGGTGACTGGCGGCAATACCACGGCAAGCGCGAGGCGGCGGGCGAAGCCTATTTGCAAGCCTGGGATGAACTGGCTGTCATGGAAAACAGCGAGCAATTACTGGCCCAACATTTCGGCCAGCCACAATTGCTGCCAACCACAGCCGACGCCCATTTAGACCTGGCTCCGCCAGCTAATATCAAGGGCTATGCTGAGGTCTCCTACTCGGTGAACCAGCGCGGCCGGGTGAAAGCTCTGGAGCTGGTATCCAATGAGCCTGTCGAAGCCCACCCCAACGCCGAACCGACTCGCCTGTTGCGGCGCATCAAGGCCAAGAAATTTCGGCCACGCTATGAGAATCGCGAACCGGTCACAACGGAAAATCTGGTGAAAAGCTATGCTTACTGATCCTGCAGTTGCAGTAAAGGAGTTGGGCCGACCACTCGCGGTTATCGCTATTTGCCTGACCAGCGCCATACTCGCTGGCTGCCCCGCCAGTTCGCCCACCACACCCCAACCACCGGCGCCACCCAGCTCAACACCGCCCAGCAGCAGTAGCCAGCCGCCCTCTTCCAGTTCCAGCTCAAGTTCCTCCGCGGAGAGCAAATCCAGCCAGCAATCCAGTGAGTCTGGCGAACAGCAGCAAGAGCAGGCCCAGGGCGAAAGCCAGGGAGGGCAATCCTCTGACGAACCCTGGATACCCTCTGGCGGAGCGCCAATACCCGGCCAGGAGACTGCCTCCACCGAGGGCAGCGAGAGTGGCTCTGAAGGTGAGCCGGACCTGGGCGACCCCGCTGAGGGTTCCAGCTCCGAGCAGGGCGATATGGCCCAGGCCGGCGCAGAGAGCGATGCTCTGCCGGACCTGAGTGATGAGGAAACCCTGGACGCGGCACTGGAGCAGTTCGAGGGCGAGATGCAAGATGCTGCAGCAGCTGCCAGCGAAGCCGCCGCCGCAAGTCAGGGCCAGGCTGGTGGCAGCAGCGGCGAAGAACAAACCAGTCAGGCCGGGGGCGGCATGCCCGGCCAGGTGCAGGCAGGCGGGGGCGGTGGCACGCCGGGCGAAGAACAAGCTGGCCCGGGCGGCGGCATGCCGGGTAGTCCCCAGGGCGGGCAGCGACCTCCAGCGGGTCAGTCCGGCGGCCAATATCCCGCCGGTAGCCCGGGAACCATGACCAGGGCAGAGCAGGTCGCAATTCTCGACGACCAGTTGGAGCGGAGTACCGGTACCTTTGATGATCTGATCCTGCAAGAGCGGGAACACCAACGGCGCACAATCAAAGATGCCCCGGAGCAGGGAGGCGAAACAGAATCAATGGAAGATTATGGCTATGGCGGCGCTAGTGGAACCGCGCCACCCAGCCGTGGCTACGGGGGTGGCGGCAGTGGCGGTGGCCCCATTCCGCGCAGCGGTGCTGACGGGGATTTCCCGCAGCAGGCGGCCACTTTTCCCGCTCCCAAGGATATTCCCAGTGGTGATGACGATGATGTCGTTGCGCGCCAATTGCGAGAAGCCGCCATGCGTGAGCCGGACCCGCAACTGCGGGAAAAATTGTGGGATGAATACCGCAAGTACACAGGCTTAGAAAAATGAGCAGAGCGGTGGACACACTGCGCATGCTGGGCCTACTCAGTCTCGGTTTGCTCGCCAGCGGCTGTGTAGATCAAACGATCAAGAGTACCTCGATACCAAGAGTGCAAACGCTGGAACAGGAATTGCCCGAGGGCCAGTTACTGGACGTGGGTATCGTCATTTTCGATCCCGGCCTGGACGGGGATGTTGACGAAGATTTTCTCTATCCTGAAGTGCGCCGCGCCGAGGCGCGCTACATGCCCTATCTGCTGCTGGAAGCCGTCCAGAGCAGCGCCGCCTGGGGGGCCGTACGCGTGGTGCCCAATGACCAGCAGGCCATGGACTTACTGGTTTCCGCCACCATCCTCAAGTCCCACGGCGAGGAATTACAGCTGCACGTGAGCGCCAGGGACGCCACCGGCAGGGTGTGGCTGGAAAAGGACTACGAGAACAAGGCCAGCAAATACAGTTACACCAGAACCACTCGTGCAACAATCGACCCTTTTCAGGCGGTATACAACCGGATCGCCAATGATCTGTTCGAGACGATGCGACAACTCACCCCGGAGCAGCGTGCCCGGGTTAGACTGGTGAACGAGCTGCGTTTTGCCCGCGCCATGTCCCCGGACGCCTTCGAGGGCCATCTGAGCAATGATGGTGAAGGCAATTACAAGATTGAGCGCTTGCCGGCCACTGACGACCCCATGCTGGCCAGGGTCCGCAAGATCCGCGAGCGCGACTATTTGTTCATTGACACCATGCAGGAGTACTACGCCGCCTTCAAAGGCCAAATGTCGGTACCCTACCAGGAGTGGCGTAAACTCAGTTACGAGGAGGCCATTGCCCTGCAGGAACTGAGAGCCGAGTCCACCCGCCGCCTGATCGCCGGTGCGGCAATGGTTATCGCAGGCGTGGCGGCCTCGGGCAGCGGCGACAGCGTATCCCGTTCCGCCGGTAACATCGCCATCCTCGGCGGCGGCTCAATTTTCAAGAGCGGTATGGATGCCCGCCTGGAAGCGGAGATCCATGTTCAGGCACTGGAGGAATTGGGCCTGTCCCTGGAGGCAGAGATCGCGCCCCAGATCATTGAGCTGGAAGATCGCACCGTTACCCTGACGGGCAGTGTTGAAGATCAGTACCAGCAGTGGCGTGAGCTACTGCGTCAAATCTACGAGGCGGAAGTCGGCGAACTACTGCCGGTCCCCTCGGGCGGCGAGACCTGAGCCTAAATAATCACCCCCCTGAACTTCCAGCCCAAGACGATTCATGACTGAGCACAACCAAAAACTGGAGCCCAGCCGCTTTGACCTCGATAGCGGCCCTGGCGGAGACCTAGCCCCGCTGCGGACAGAGGAACCGGGCGCTCGCGCCGCGGCCGATGGGAAAAAGGTAAGCACTGGCGCGAATCTCGACTCGCAGAAAATGACCCTGATTGGTTTGGGGGCATTGTTACTGTTTGCCGTCCTGGTATTTTTCTGGCTCCCCGACCGGATCGTAACCCCCGAAATAGAGATCAGTCCGGCATCGACCCAGAAAAATACCCGCAGCGCTCCGACCAGCACGGTGTCGCCCTGGTCGGACGCGCAACTGGGGAGACAGCGCAGAGACGCCCAGGAGGTGCTCTCCAGTCTGCTGGAAGAACAATTCGCGCTGGACGAAATCGCGGTAACCGAATGGGCCCCGGATGAGTTTGCCGCCGCCCAGGCCCAGGCCACCAAAGGCGATGAGTTGTACCGCCAACAGCAGTTTATCGAGGCCGCTGCGGCCTACCAGCAAGGCCTGGACAGCATGCGCGTCATCAGCGCCAGCGCCGCACACGTCTTTGAGCAGCTGCTGCAACGGGGACAGCAGGCACTGGATAGCAACCAGTCGGCAGCCGCTCTCCAGGCATTGGAGCTGGCAATCCAGATGCAGCCGGACAGCGCCATCGCCATGCACGCACTGGACCGGGCTCGCTCCCTGGAGCAGGTGTTGGCTTGGTTGAACAGTGCCCGGGAAGCGCGCAGCGCCGTAGAACTGGAAACCGCGCAACAATTGCTGTTGCAGGCACTTGATCTGGACCCGGAGCACACCCTGACAAAAACGGAACTCGCG
>JAPUKZ010000425.1 GCA_027295405.1 Gammaproteobacteria bacterium | reverse complement strand
ATGCCCAGGTATATAACCGCTGCATCGGTACCCGGGCTTGCGCTGTTTACTGCCCCTATGAAGTTCGCTACTTCAATTTCACTACCCACCACTGGGACGCTCCGCTCGAGCAGCAACTGAATCCGGATGTGACGGTGCGGGAAAAGGGCGTGATGGAAAAGTGCACCTTCTGCATCCAACGCATCCGCCAGGCCAAGGATCACGCCAAGGACGACGGTCGCCGCCGGGTGCGCGATGGCGAAGTGCAACCGGCCTGTGTGCAGACCTGCCCCAGCGAGGCCCTGGTGTTCGGCAACCGCAACGATCCAGACAGCCAGGTGGCTCGAAAAATCGCGATGGAAAGCTCGCGCGGCTACCGGGTATTGGAGGAACTCAACACATTGCCCTCGGTGGTTTACCTGAAGAAGGTGGATGACAATGCAAGCTAAGGGCGAACCACTGCAGTACGCCGACGTCAATCGGGATGTAATCCGCTCGCTGGTAGAGACGGGACCCCGCTACTACATCGCCCTGGCGACCGCTTTTGGGCTGACCCTGGCGTGCTTTTTCTTCCCCTGGTTCTATCAGTTATATTACGGCCTGGGTGCCGCCGGCATGAACCACCCTGGGGTATGGGGGACGTATCTCGCCAACTTTATCTTCTGGATCGGACTCAGCCATTCTGGCACCCTGCTGTCCTGCGTTTTGCACCTAACCCACAGCCCCTGGCGTAAGGCCATGTACCGCAGCGCTGAGGCCATGACCCTGTTTTCGCTGATGGTGGCCGCCACCTTCGTTATGGTGCATGTCGGGCGGCCCTGGTTTGTTCACTGGGCCCTACCCTATTCCAATCAGATGGAGCTGTGGCCGAATTTCCGTTCGCCACTATTGTTTGATGTGATGGCCATCGCCACCTACCTGACCGGTAGTTCGATTTTTATTTACATGGGTTCCATTCCCGACTTCGCTGCGGCCAGGGATCGCACCGCTGGTTGGCGTCGCCATATGTACGTGTTGCTGTCCATGGGTTGGCGCGGCACAGACAGGGAATGGCACCGGCTGGGGTGGGCCTACACGTTCCTTGCCGTGCTGATTATTCCGCTGGCGGTCTCGGTACACAGCATTGTGTCCTGGGACTTCGCCATGTCCATAGTGCCGGCGCTGCACCAGACGATTTTCGCTCCCTATTTTGTGGTAGGCGCCATCTATTCCGGCACCGCCGGTATCGTCACGGTCATGTTTGTCCTCAGGAAGAGCATGAACTTCGGTCAATACATTACCGAGCTGCACTTCGATAACCTGGGCAAACTGTTACTGGCACTGTCGTTAATGTGGACCTATATCAATATGATCGAACTGTTTACGGGCTGGTACAGCGGCACCTCCACCGAATACGAGGCACTGAAGTTCAAATTGTTTGGCTATTACGCGCTCTTGTACTGGGAGATGATTCTGTTCTGCGCGGTCGCACCTCTGCTGCTGATCTCAAGCCGCTTCAGGACCTCGTTTGTACCCATGTTGATCTTGTCGATCGCCATCAATATCGGTATGTACACCGAGCGATTTCTGATTGTCGGCACTTCGCTGTCACGGCAATACCTGCCGGATGCCTGGGGCCTGTATGTACCCAGCCTGGTGGAGATATCGATACTGGTCGGGTCTCTCGCGATGTTTGTGACCCTGTTTCTGGTGTTTGTGAAAATTTTCCCCAGCGTGTCTATCTATGAGGTGAAAGAAACCATGGCCTCACCTGAAAAAGAAGCCCCGGAAAAAGGAACTGACGCATGGCCGACAACGCAGTAGGACTTTTTCATGGGCCACAATCGGCGTTGACCGCGGCGGGACAACTCAAGGGCGCCGGTTTTACCGCCCTTGAGTTGATGTCGCCTGTCCCCATAGAGGGGGTGGAAGAGGTACTCGGTGAAAAGAAATCCGTCATCAAGCGGTTTACGTTTTTTGGCGGAATTTTCGGTGCCTGCTTCGGTTTTATACTGGCGGCGGGTACCTCCGTGCTCTGGCAGCACCCGGTCGGCGGCCGGCCCATTATTACCCTGCCGCCGTTTTTCATTATCACTTACGAGATGGCCATTCTGTTCGGCATTCTCGCTACCGTCATTGGGTTTTTTATCAGCGCGCGACTACCCGCCATGAACGAGCGCCTCTATGTGCCGGAAACTGCGGTGGACAAGTTTGCCGTGACGGTGGTCTGCAACAACCGCGAAGACTTCGAACGCGCCGCGGCGATTCTACGAAAAGCCGGTGCCGAAGAAGTCCGGGCAATGACGGAGGCAGCCTGATGCGAGTCAGTTATTACCAAGCTAATCACCAGCACAAGCTGATCGCGCTCTTGCTCCTGGGGGCGGCTGCCTCGGCATGGGGTTTTCCCTGGAATCAGGATATGGTGGACCAGCCGTCGGCCAAGCCCCAGGAATCCGTAACACCCTCGGAGCCCAATGCCGTACCCATAGAAGGCGGTGAAACTCTGCCCGCCCCCACCACTGAACGGGAAATATTCGCGGCCAAAGATGCCGCGGCAACCATCCCTAATCCAGTGCCGGCAACAGTAGAGTCAGTGGCCCGCGGAGCGTCTTTTTACCAAACCCACTGTTGGGTTTGCCACGGCGAGCACGGCCGCGGCGATGGGCCGGTCGGCGTCAAATTTGTCGATCCCTCGCCGGTGGATTTGAACGAAAACCACACCCAGGACCAAACCGACGGACAGCTGTTCTTTACCATTACCCGCGGGCGGGTAGCCATGCCCTTCTACCGCGACGCCTTAAACCAACGCGAGCGCTGGGACCTGATCAATTTCATCCGGGACCGCTTTGGAAAAGAGAGTGGAGAAGAGATGAAAAATTCGAGTGATAAAAAACTTGTGGCAAAAAACCTGAGTGATAGACAATGATCACAGAAACTGCCACTACAGCTCCTCAATCCTCATCACCGGCCTCGACTTCGGCGGCCCTGTGGGTACTGATCGCCTTGTTTGTGCTTGGACTTGCAAGCCTCGTGTATGGGCTGAGCAACAAAACGATTCGACCCGACTTTGCTTTGTTCACCGCCTCGCTGCTGTTCCTGATGGGCGTAAGCCAGGCCGGCGTGGTGTTTTGTGCCATCACTCGTATTGTTCGCGCACAATGGGCCAAGCCCTACTACCGACTTGCCGAACTGAGCACTCTGGCATTTTTCCCGTTTGCCATCCTGGGGTTCCTGTTGATTTATTTCTATGCCAGGGACGACTTGTTTTATTGGCTAACGCCTTCCAGCGATGAACATTTGAGTTCGTGGCTCAACATTAACTGGTTGTTGGTCAGAGATCTTTTCGGCCTGTTGTTATTTTACGGTCTGAGCGCAGTTTATGTTATCAAGGGCCTCAAACCGGACATGGCAAGCCATTCAAAGGCTGCGACCATCGATCATCGCCAGATTGAGCGTCAACTCTATGTCTTATCACCGCTGGTGATTCTCGCCTTTGTCATTTGCAATACTCTTTTTGCCTGGGATTTCGCCATGATGCTAACGCCGCACTGGCACAGTACGGTGTTCCCGATATACTTCTGGTTCGGCAACTTGTTCGCGGGCACGGCCGCATTGATTGTATTCCCGGCGCTACTGGCCGAGGGCTCTTTTTTCGGCCCCCTTCAGATTCGCTACCTGGGTAGGTTAATCCACTGTTTTACCCTGATTTGGCTATATTTTTTCTGGGCCCAGTTTTTCGTGATCTGGTTCGGCAACCTTCCCCATGAATCCGACCCCTTGTGGCGACAGATGTACGGCCACTACGCCCCCTACTACTGGACCATGATGGCGGGCTGTTTCTTCGTGCCCTTTGCTGCGCTTGTCTTCGCCAGCGTCAAAGGCTCGCTACTGTCGATGTGCATCATCAGTTTCGGAATTAACCTGGGTATCTGGATTAACAAATATCTGATGATAGTGCCAGTCTTCTCCGCGGATGACCGGCCGTTTGATAACTGGCTGGACCTGAGTTTATCGGTTGGTCTGCTGGCCGGATTCCTGGCACTGCTGATCTGGCTCGCCCGGCGCTTACCCCTCTACTCATACTGGGAAATAAACCTGAAACCCGAAGCCAAGGATTACAAGGCGGAATAACAACCGCACGGAGGAACAAGGCATCGTCACATTAAGCTGAAGTTTTTTGACCCTTGAGACGGATTTTCTTTGTAGATCAATAAAATAGCCTCCTCAGCAAAATCTGTGGGCCATTGGCGGCGTGCGCGGCGCTGCCTACACCGTTATGGTTTCGAGCAGTTCGTAGGTGCGTTGTTGTTTGGCATTGAGAAAACGAAAACCGAACTCCGAACCACAGATCGAGGCAAGGCGCCTTTGTGTCCTGGGAAAAGGCAATGGCCGCATGGAGCGGAGTCAGCGCCGCAATTTTCGGGCCGAGCATTTTGTTATTTCAGTGCCTTAAACCGGGGCGGGTTGGTCGTACTCCACACGCAGAACCCGCTTCAATATCTTGCCGCTGGGGTTGCGCGGAATCGTGTCGACAAATACCGCCTTTACCGGTTGCTTGAAGCGTGCCAGTTTACCCCGACAGTATTCCAGTATTTCTTCTTCCGTCAGCGAGTCATCGTTTTTAACGATAATGGCCAGCGGCGACTCCCCCCACTTGGCACTCTCCATGCCAATCACCGCGGCCTCCAGCACCTTGGGGTGCCCTTGCAGCGCATTCTCCACCTCGGCTGGATAGACCTTTTCTCCGCCGGAGATAATCATGTCTTTGATGCGATCCTGTATATAAACGAAACCCTCCTCGTCCATCACCGCGACATCGCCGGTACGCAACCAGCCATCGACTATGGTCTCCGCGGTGGCATCCGGCCGGTTCCAGTATTCGCGCATATTGTGTTCAGCCCTGACCCAGACCTCACCGGATTCGCCCGGTTTGCAAACCTGCCCTCCATCGTCCACCACCTGAATATCAGTATGAAAAAAGGCTTTGCCGGTAGAACCGATCTTGTTGAGGGCATTCTCTGAGGTAATCACACAAGAGGGGCCACAGGTTTCCGTCAGACCGTAGACTTGATGAATTTCTATGCCCAGATCCAGATAGCTCCTGATCAACGCCGTGGGCACCGGAGCCGCCCCCGCCATGCACCAGCGCAGTGCAGAGTGGTCGAAGCGCTGGTAGTCCGGGACCTGTAACATGAAGTTCAGCATGGCCGGCACCATCAGGCCCGAGGTGATTTTTTCGCTCTCGATCAGTTCCCAGCTTCTCAGCGGGTCAAAGTTGCGCATCACGATACTGGTCGCCCCCTGGTAGATATTGGTAATCAGTGGGGTCAGTGAGCCCACGTGAAACATCGGCAATGCCGACAGATAGCGCTCCCCCTCCTGGTAGTAGATGGTTGCCGAGATGGTCAAACAACCCCAGAGAACGGACTTGTGGGTGTGAACCACCCCCTTGGGCAGGCCGGTAGTGCCGGAGGTGTACATGATAAACATCATGGCGTCCTCGTCCGCGCCAGGCTCGGGTTCGCTGTCTGCCCCCGAGTCCCTGAACTCGACATAGTTGTCAGCAAATTCCGCACAGGGGGTGTTGGCCACTACCTGTAACCACTGCCAGATATCCGTCTTATCGCCGCGGCTGTGTAACTCGGTCACTGGCTCGACGAATTCCTCACTGAATATCAGTCGGCTACAACCACTGTCCTTGAGAATAAACTCGAGCTCGTCGGGCACCAGGCGCCAGTTGAGCGGCACGGCAACTGCACCGATCTTGCCCAGGGCAAAGAAAGCCTCAACAAATTCCGCACTGTTCATCAGCAGCAGGCCCACCCGATCCTCCTTTTGAATACCCGCTGCGAGCAGAGCACTGGCCAGCCGATTACAGCGGGCGTTGAGTTGGGCAAAGCTGAGGCGAAGACCCAGGTTACCGTCGACATAGGCCTCCCGCTCGGGGTTGAGAAATGCGCGCTTGGTTAAGAATAATCCAATGTTGTTTAGCATGGTGGGGTTCCAGGGTTTAGTGTTTGCTTTTTCCCAGTATAGACATACTGCTGAGGTTGGCGAAAGCGCAGCAAATTACAGGTGTAACGCAGAAGACGGCATTGGTACGGGAAGGCCTACTCGCCTTGATACGGCGGGAGAGCGCCAGGCGCCTGGCAATGTTGGGTGCATCTGAGCCGCAACTCAAGCCAGTTGGCAGGCGCCGAAACGCATCTCCTCGCATCTACTCACCTTACCGCGACGCTGCCGCCTCTCTCTACCCGGGCTGCCCACAGTGGGTTGCGGCTGCGCAGGAAAATTCCAAACCCCACCGGGACCAGGATCACAATGAGCGTGGCGATAATTTTTCCGTAAGGGATCGCCAGGTTGCTGCCCCCTCCTGTGTCGACAAGCGGAGCGGTATAGATCAGCAGTAACAGGGGAATCATCACCAAACCGCAGACTGTGGATGCCACGGTCATCGCAATACTCAGTGCCAGGTCGGCACGGGAGATGTAGGTGAAGAAATTGGAGAGGGGACCCCCGGAAGTGCAGCTCACAATTATCAAGCCGACGGAAATCGCTGGTGGAAGATTCAGGGCCAGAACCAGGGTCAGGGCGATCAGGGGCATCCAGCCGTACTGGCTGGCCAGGCCAATAAGCAGGGGTTTGGGTTGCCGCAGTATCTGATGAAAGTTGTCGGCTGAGAGCGTGGCGCCCAGTCCCAGCATCAGCAAAAACAGGAATACGGGCATCAGCAGGGTTTCAATTCCCGATACGGTCTTTTCGCGTCCATGGCTTGGTGACGGTCCACCCAATCGAGGGTGCGCCGCTCAAGATAGCTGTAAAACGGGTTGTAGCGCAGGCGCAGCAACCAGTCGGAGGAAATCTTCAGTAGTCCGCGTTCGCCCTGTAGCGGTATCTGCCCCAGGTAGAGCTGACCCTCATTCCCGGGGGGATACTGACCGTACAAGGGATCTTGCGGAGAAAACGGCAGCGCCACATGCGACAGGGAGATTACCCCCCTGGGCCACTGCAGGTTCAACGGCTCCTCACGCGAGACAACAGCGGAGAATGGGGCTTTGTAGCGGACGCTGACGGTCGCGCTGTTCTGGTCTTTGTTGCCGACCAGGCTCAAGCCGAAGGGCAGGGTCTCATCCGTTATCAAGCGGTTGGACAGGGGCCCCGGGTCGTCGATCAACAACGGGGATACCAATGCCAGCCGATTGACATCGAACAGAACCAATTGGTTGCGGTCGGGCGCCAGCAGCTTCAGTAAACGATCAACAACCGCGGTTGTGGAAACGGTGGCGTCCACGGTCGACTTCAACACCAGCATCGGCGGTAGCGCCGTGTCCTGGCCGGAGTTCGCCCGCGCCGCCAGTCGAGAAGCCACAGACCGGGTCAGGCGATGCACCTGCTCGGCGGCATTGGTGGCAAAGGAATTGTACTTGTAGGGGTCGAATTCAGGATCAATATTCAACCAGGCGAGCCGGTCCAGACCCGGAAGCAGGGATAACCGCCTTTTCCAGGAGGAGAGAGCGGCGGCCGGGCTGACACCGATTGCCGGTGAAATCAGTACCAGGCTGGCGGGCATAGGCGCGGAATTTCCCTGCCCGGCATCGAGAGCGAAATTGAGCGCCAGTGGCGCCCCGGTGGAATAACCGATGATGTGAATCGGTTTATCGCCCACGCGCCTGGCAAGGTGTTCCATGGCCAGTTCTATTGCCGCGGCCATGTCCTGCCAGCTGACATTGGTCAAGCCCGAGGGAGCCGTGCCGTGCCCGGGCAGGCGCAGCGCAAGGACCTGAAAGCCTTTCTTATGCAGTGTTTCTCCCAGTGTGCGCAGGCTGTAAGGGGAGTCGGACATGCCATGTAACAGCAATACGCCGCCAACGGGGTCCTGGGCGTTCAGTTCAATGCTGCGGTTCCAGTTGAGTTGGTTGTTCCGGGGATCGGCGGCGCTACCGGCGCTGTAACGATTCAGGGTGTGCTCAGGTCCAACCCCGGTGTGGGCATAGACCTCCCGATCCAGCTGGGCGAATAGTTTGTCCTCCAGCTCCAGGTAGGAATCGAAGCTGTCGACCTCGTCGACTCTGTCCGCGCGGAACTCTTGCGTCAGCTCTACCGTGTGCCAGCGGGCCAGCTCGGGGCCACCACAGCCGCTCAGCATTAACAACGCGGTGATCGTTGCAAGCAGGCGTTGCATCAGCGGCCCCTGGTCAATACGGAATACACGCGGCCGTCCGGCGTCTCGATCTGGTAAAGCAGACGGCTGCGCGGGGTGGTCTCGTTGGAAAGGCGCAGGAACAGGTCATCGAAATATTCAGGCGTTTCCAGGCTGAAATTGTGAAAGTTGCGGGTGCGATTCACTGGCGTTACATCAATCAGTGACACCCGTCGGTCTCCCGGCTGCATCAGGTCTGCCACCCGCACCGCCTCTTCGAACTGATCCGGGCTCAGGGTGCTTTCCCCGCGCCGTGCCTCACGATTCACCAGTCGGCTGATCAGCAGGGCCCGGTCATTGGAGGATACGTACACGGTAAGATGTTCCGCCAGAGCCAGAATTTCATCCCGGAAGCGCCGGTCGAACTCCTCTTGACCGATATCCGGGGCGGTCAAAATAACGTGTTCGATTTCCGGCTCGGAGTCAGAGAATTCAGGCTGTTGGTAGAGTTTGCTGAAGGCGTGGGCAACCACCTGCGCGCCCATGCTGTTGGCAATCACCCACAGACGTTGCGGATGTACTTCATTGATAACCAGCTCCAGGGTCTGCGCCAACTCCGCACCGGAAGCCGTGGCAACGTCCCGTGCGCGCCGGTAACCGCTCAGGGACGAGCCCTGGTTTCCGGGCCAGTCAAACAACAGCATGGGCGCATTGATATCCAGTACATGACCGAGAAAAGCGGTCTTGCGCAAGGCGGATTCGTAAGCCTCCCGAAAACCATGGACGACGATCAGCAGCGCGCGGTGTGGTGACTTCTCCACCTGCTCGCGCAACTGTTGAACAAACTCCTGGCGTGCAATGCTGCGTACGTCCTTTAGTTGAATTTCTTCGTTCTGCAGCCACTGGGTGGGATTGATCAGCATACCCAGTCCCAGGGAGGGCTGGATTTCCGCATCAAAAAAACCAAACTTGAGCGCAGTCTCCCGGTCTGTGCCGAACCGCTCATCAATGCCGCCCGCTGTGGAGCCCGGTACACGATTGGTGGTGTAGAAAAAGCGAAAGCTCCCGTGTTCAGCCAGTTGCGCTACCGTCATGCGCCGGAACAGGAACGCCTCCGCGTGGCGAATGGCGGCATCCGTTGAGGAAAAGTACAGCTTGTAAAACCCGGCGGCAGCGATGAACAACACAGCAATCAAGGACAGCAACAACCAGCGTGTTCGGCCCTTAACGCCATCCATGGGACTGTCTCCAGGGCTGGTTCATGTCAGCCAGTATAGTTGCAATGTCCGGGCGCCGCGCAAGCGGATGCTGGCCGGCATCAAGTAGTTTTCGTGGCGACCAGGGATGCGGCCAGGGCTGAGGCTTTCCGAAAGTCAGCGGTATCAAACCCCTCGGTGAAGCGATCAATAATCACCTGCAAGCGCTCTCCTGCATCGGGTGCCTGTCTGGTATCGCGATGCAGCTCGCCCAGGCTGGTTGCCGCGCGCAACTCCAGGGCCAGGGCCGACTGCTCACTGGCAACCTTCAGGGCGGTTCGGAAACATTGCTCCGCCTGCCCGGTCTTCTTCTCCAGTCGTAACAATTCACCCTTTAGTCGCCAGGCCTCGGCTTCAAATAGCCGTTCGCCAGCGTGAATTATGTTGAATGCCGTTTCTATTGCCTCAAGACCCTGCGCCGCAGTGCCCGTTGCGAGACAGGCCTCGCTCAGGGTGATATACATCAGTGGAAAGAACAAACCCGCCCGTGCATCCTGCGCCTTCTTGATATCTCGCTCCATGCCAAGACGAGCCGCCGCCGCGTCCCCGGACTCCAATAATAACCAATTGCGGGCGCAGAGAGAGCGGGCATAGGGATATTGCACGGAATATTTGTCCAAACATGCA
>JAPUKZ010000424.1 GCA_027295405.1 Gammaproteobacteria bacterium | reverse complement strand
TTGTTGCTACCACATCGTTCTCTGGGTCACACACAAAAAAGCCGACACATTCGCGCCGGCAACAGGTTGGTAGTTTTCCTCCCAACAGGAGTTAGAAGCGATAGGTAAAGTCTACCCCGTAGGTGCGCGGTGCACCCATGGCGAAAGAGTTAAAGCCCAGACTTTGCAAGTTGATCCCATAGACATCAAACTCTTCGTCGGCCAGGTTGGCCGCCCACAGCGATACTGCGTAGGTGTCGCTGTTATCGGAAATGCTGGCGCGGGCGTTCCATATCCAGTAGGCATCCTGTTTAATATCGCTGTAGTCACCCAGGCCGGGTACCACCTCATCGTTATAGGCGCTAAACCATTGATCGCCGATATAGTTACCGTCGATATGCAGGCGTGTGTGCCACTCTGAGCTTAGATCGAATTCATAATCGACAGCGATATTAAAATTGGTGTCCGGTGTTGAAACCGGCTCGTTGCCTTTGAGGTCATCTACTCCGGTGAGGAATAGTTCGTTGTATTCGGCATCCATCAGGCCAAGACCAGCCTGAAGGGTAAGGCCTTCCATGGGCATCGCCAGTAACTCGAGCTCCAGACCATAGATATCAACACCGCCGGCATTTTCCAGAATGGCGGAGATGCCGATCTGGTTCACAAATTGTTGGTCCTGGTAATCGTAGTAAAAAACCGCCGCGTTTAAACGCATCATGCCATCGTAGAATTCACTCTTCATGCCCAGCTCATAGGCATCGACAAATTCCGGGTCGACGTAGGCGCTATCGCCTTCGTCGACATACACCAGGCCATTGTTAAAAGCACCGGAGCGATAGCCGTGGGAGTAGCGAATATAAGTCATCACATCATCGTTAACCTGGTAGTTCAGGGCAATAGTGCCGGTCACTTCCTGCTCGGTCTCGGACAATTCTTCAGCGGATTCAGCAGTTAACTCAGCGTGGGTCCATTGCGGCGGGATAGGATTGCCATCCGGGCCAATAGTGCCGGGTGGAACCAGGGGTAGAGGGATGCCAAAAACATTGCCTTCGTTGCCGCCAACCCAGGTGCCCTCGGTGCGGGGGTCAAGCGGTATATCTATGGGCAAACCGGTAAGTGAGCCTGGAAGAACGAGTGGCCCACCGTTACGGCGTGAGTAGTTCAGGTGAGTACGGGTGGTTTCGTCATCGGTGTAGCGCAGGCCGATGTTCAGGCTGAGACTCTCAGTCATGTCCCAGTTGATATCGGTATACACGGCCCAGGAAGTCTTTTCCACATCAAACGGCCGCCATACCTCGCCCATGGCTTCCGCCAACAGGGCAACGGGGGCCTGGGCGGGTAGTACGAGATTGTCCACCGGGGCACCTAAGAACTCGTTATGCACCATTAGTGTATCGACTTCCTCATCGCCGTAGTAAACACCGGCAATAAAATTGAAGGGGCCGTCAAAATTGGATACAAGACGCAGATCCTGGGAAAAGGCTTCGGTATCGCCGTGCCACTCTACATGTAAAAGCGGGTCTGAGGTGCCGTCGATATCCTGGGCGTTGAAAAAATCACCGTCGTACCAGGAGGTGACTGAAACCACGCTGTAATCCCCCAGGTCCCAGTCGAGTTTGAGGTTGGCCAGGGTCATTTCATTCGTGGTTTTACCCGCGTTATCAACAGAGCCTTCAAGGTATCCGGGGTCCAGGGTTTCGGGGTTGCTGGTAATCTGCAAACCGTTGGGCTGGGTGCCCGGGGTGCGAGACACGGCGCTATTGGCGTCGCTTTCGCCATAGCTCAGTTTTAACACGGCATTCAGCGCGTCAGTGGCCTGGAAGTTGAAGGTACCACGCACGGAGTAGTAGTTGGTCTGCGCCATATCGTCGCCGATATGGTTGTCGTAGTAACCATCATTTTCCTTGTAGTTGAATGCCAGTCGTGCGGCCAGACGCTCTTCAACGAGAGTGCCCTCCAAAGCGCCGTCGCCCTGGACCAAGCCATAATCGCCCGCGCCTACCTTGATAAAACCACGGGTGCCAGCATCTAAATCCGGGGTGCGGGTAATCAAGTTGATGGCGCCGCCGGTAGTATTTTTGCCGTACAGAGTGCCTTGTGGCCCACGTAGCACCTCGATTCGTTCCAAATCAAACATGCTCAGGCCGTGAAGCCAGGGTGAGCCGATATAGGCCTCATCCACATAGATCCCGACCGGGCTGGATTGGGACGGCGTGTAGTCAATCATCGATATACCGCGAATGGAAAATTGCGGTTGCACGTCACCGAATGGGGCGCTCATTTGCATATTGGGAACCTGAGCCGCCACCTCGGCGGGGCTTTCCCAACCCATGGCTTCAATGTCGGTGCCACCAAAGGCCGATACCGCAACCGGCACATCTTGCATGCTCTGGCTGCGTTTCTGTGCGGTAACCACGATCTCTTCTAGCTGTGCGCTGGCGTGCTGACTGGACAGTGCGAAAATCGCGGCTGCGATGGCGGTTGGTGCAAATTTATGTTGCATGATCAGAGCCTCTGGTTAATTTGGGGTTGTTATGGTTAATGACAGTTATCTCAGTGATAAATATGTCAATACCAGATAATATAACTATCAATGATAAATATGTCAATAGTATCTTAAAATAAATGTTCTGTGAGACAGTAATGACCCTTTCAGAAGGCTACGATTTGAAACAGATATGGTCATTTTTGATTGGGCTTATATACTGAAATCTGAATATTTTTCTAAGAAATCAAAGTAGGGAAAGCACATGCAGGCAGATGCAGAAGCGGCTGAATTCCTGACTTCAATCCCGGGTCGTGGTGCCATTTATGCGGATAAGTATCAGTACTTTCACGCGCACTGGCAGGGTCACGTAGACGCCAGCCGGCGGGCTATCCTGCAGGGGGCAGCACAGGCAGCGGGGGCTGGGGTAACGGTTCTGGGTGCCGGGGATTGCAAGGAGATTCCCATCGTGGAGCTCCTGGAGCGGTTCGATCACATAACCCTGGTGGATGTGGATGAGGAAAGCCTGGGTCGCATGATGGGCACCCTGTCGCCGGTGCAACAGCAACGCGTACGCCCCATCGTCAAGGATCTCACCGCGGGAGCGGTTTTAGCCTTGACCGGGACAGCAGCCAGGGTCATTGAGCGAGCATCGACTCCCAGACAAGCCTATCGTGGATTGGTCGAGGTGTACGCAAACGTCGAGATTTCCGACTTTTCCGCAGATGACTTGCGCGACCTGCAATCAGGCTATGTGGTGTCTTCGGTGGTAGCCTCCCAGTTGTTACCTTTTCCAGAACTGTGGATAGCGCAGCAGTTCGAGGTCAAGTTTAAGAAGAAGCTAAAGGATGTACTGGGAGAGAAGTACGCTTCGGCAAAGCTGGCACTACATTGCCGTATGCTGCAACAGCATGCACGTCTGTTGACCCAACTGGCGCCAACCGGGTTGGTTTACTGGTCCTGTGATGTGCGGCAGGAACTTGTGATGGGAAAACTGTCCTCGGCCCATACCCAGCAGTTGGGGCAGCAGATGACAGAATATCTCGGCTCGATTGATTGGGGACCATCAGGTCTCGAACTCGAGGTGGACCCAACAGCGGGCGGCCAGTTTACTGCTTACCTGACATCGTTGATCGGCAAAGGGCATTTGCCGCCACCTCTGGAGCTGCAAATCATCGAGTACATGGTTAATGCTGCGCAGTCATTG